>NZ_JBFAAX010000041.1:0-23024 GCF_040639995.1 Actinosynnema sp. NPDC023658
CCCATCACGGACCAATCACCCCAAAAAGCAATGCCTGCGCAACTCTCTAAACCCGCTCGGGTGGTCCCCCCCCCCCCGCCGGGGGGAGGGCCCGCGCCGCCGGGCCCGCCCCGCCACACCGCGCTAAGAACCGATCTCGTTCCTGATCATCACGAACAGGGCCGGGTCGATCCGCTCCACGGTCGAGATGTACTGGGGCACGTCAAGGTTCTCCAGCACGCCCACGCGCAAGCCGTACCTGCTGTCCTCCCACGCGGGCGGCTCCAGGGCGAACGCCTCGCGCACGGCCCGCAGCAGCCGTGCCACCCGCTCCTCGTCCATCGGATCGGCGTCGAGCGCCGGCTGGATCAGCGGGTACCACAGCACGTCGCCGGCGATGTCGAGCGGCCCGAGGGGCTGCAGCTCCCGGTCGAGGTCGATCGCGTCCTCGACCTCGGCCCTGATCCGCTCCGCGAGGAACGGCCGGCATTCGGGCAGGGCCATCCAGAGGAAGTCCGCGAGGAACCCGACGCTCCACTGCATCCTCCACGGCGGGGACGCGGTGGCCTGACGATCGCCGAACACCGCCTCCACCGGGCTGCCTTTGCGGACCGGGACCGACGGCCCACCCGGTAGGTGGAGCCGCACCCAGTCGTCCTGCTGCTCGTGCATGAACTTTCTTCCTCACGCGGTTCCGCAGTTCGGATCGGACGCGCACGCCTGCATGCGCATGTAGTCGCCCACGACCCCGGTGACGTCGAACGTCTCGATGAACGCGCTTTCGACACCACGGTTGTAGGCGGCCACACCGAAACCCAGGATCCCGAGCACATTACCCGCGCCGTTGAGGAACCGCGGGTACCCGCCCTTGAAGACGGGCCTGCCACCGTGACCGGACTCGAAGGTGGCGCCGGTGATGTCGGCGACCGCCGACCTCTTCATCGCGTTTTCCATGTTGTTCCGGAAGTTTCGGTTGCCGGCCGTGTCGGCCTTCCTGATCTCGTCGACCACCTTGCCACCGGTGTCCTTGGTGGTCAGAGCGTCCCACAGGTCAGCGGCTTCCGCCCTGGCGATCTTGATGTCATCCGCGCTGGGCATCGTGCCTCCCTTGCCCGCGGCGATGTTCGCCTCCACCTTGCGGACGTCCTCCAACCAGCTCGAGAGCTGGTTGAACTGCCTCGCCGCCTCGTCGTAGTGCCACCGGTTCTGCTGAGCCCCGAGCTGCTGGCCGGTCTGCAGCTCGTACCGCAGCGCGTCTCCGGTGGTGCCGCGCTTCTGCACCGAGGCGACGGTCGGCTTGGCGTAGATGTCCTTGACGATGTTCTGCAGCTTCGCGTCCTGAACGGCAGGCGCGGGCGTCGGCGGGCGCATGTCGGCCGATCCGCCCAGGGGCAGCGGCACGCTGTCACCACTCGGCGCGGGCGCCGGGGTGGTGATCATGTTCATGTAGTCGTCGAACCAGTCGTGCCCGTCCAACTCGATCCGGCTGATCGGGTTGCCACTGGTGAAGGCGTACCGGTTGCCGGTGAACGGGTCGCTGTCCAGGCTCAGGTCGGCCAGCGCGCCGTTGTACATGTCCCGCGTCGTGAACCGGTTGAGGCCGGGGTTGTAGTCGCGGAAGCCCATGTCGTACGAGCCGGACGACGGGTCGAAGCGCTTGCCGTTGTAGCGGTAGAAGTTGAACGGCTGCTTGCCCGGCTGCTGCACGTCCGGCTTGTCGATGCCGGTGAACGCCTCCTTGTCGTCCTTGCCGTACGCCGTGTACCCGTACGTCGCGCGAGTGTTGCCGTCGGCCTTCGTCACTGTCTCGACGTCGGTGTGCGGGTTGTAGCCGTAGTAGGAGTCCTCGGCGACCTCGGGACCGGTGCCGTCGGTGTCCTTCTTGATCTGGGTGAGCCGCTGCCCGAACGAGTTGTACTGGTACGTGCGCTGCAGCTGGCCCGCGATCGTCTCGGAGACGACCTTGTCGGACAGGCCGAGGTAGGCGAAGTCGGTCGTCTTGCCGTCGTCGGTCCTCGACGACGTGCGGTCGAGCGGGTCGTAGGTGTAGTTGGTCGTCTTCAACCCACCGCTGTCCACCTGCGTGCGGTGCTCGACGGTCCGGTCGAACCCGTCGTACTTGTACGACTCGACGATCTGGCCGGCTGAGGTGACGGAGTCGAGGCGGCCGAACGGGTCGTAGTTGTAGGCCGCGGTCGTGCCCGACACCGAGGCCGACAGCAGCCGGTTGCGGTCGTAGTCGAACGTCGTCGTCTTGCCCTCGATGGTCTGCGAGGTGACGTTGTTGTTCGCGTCGTGGACGTAGTCCTCGGTCTCCAGCACCGCTCCCGCGGCCGACTTCTTGGTCAGGTTGCGGATGCGGTCGAGCGGGTCGTAGGTGTACTCGCGCACCTCGTCCAGGTAGGCCGCGGCGTTGTCCGCGTTCTGGACCTTCGACGTGTCCTTGGTCCGGTGGCCGTTCGCGTTGTAGTCGATCACGTGCTGGGCCACCAGCGCGCCGCCGGACTTCGACTCCACCTGGGACGCGAGGGCGCCGTCCTGGTGGTAGCCGTAGACGACCTTGTTGCCGTTGGGCTTGGTCTCCTCCTTGACCTGGCCGCGGTCGGTGTAGCTGTACGAGGTCACCTTCGGCGTGCCGCCGACCTCCGTGTTCTTCACCCACTCGACCAGGTCGCGCGGGTCGTAGGAGAACTGCGAGGACTGCTTGTCGTGACCGCGGGTCAGCGGGGCGCCGTTCTCGTTGTAGGAGAACGTGGTGGTGTTCTTGGTCGCCGAGGCCAGCTTCTCCTCGACCTTCGTCAGCTGGTTCAGCCCGTTGTAGGCCAACGCGTACGAGTCGATCTTCGCGCCCGGTGACGAGTCGGTCAGCGACGTGAGGTTGCCGTTGGCGTCATAGGACTGGCCGAACGTCTTGGACTCGTTGTCGGGCTCGGAGGCGTTGTTGCGCACCAGCTTCACCGCGTCGGCGAGCACCGTGCCGTCGGCGCTGTCGGACACCGTCACCTTGGCGGCGGTGCCGGCGGTGAACGTGAAGGTGCCGATGCTGACCCACTCGCCGCCGCGCTGCGCCTGGTTCACCGGGACCGTCGACGTGGCAGTGCCGGTCTCGACCTTGTACTGCGCGTTGGTCGCCGCGCCCGGGACGTCCTTCGGGTACTTGACGAACACCTCGTAGCCGCCGTCCTGCGGGATGACCGGCTTCCACGAGAACGTGGTGGCACCGGTGCCACGGGCGGTGCTGCGGTAGTCGTACCCTTGGAAGGCCGTGCCCGTCGACGTGGTGGACCAGTTGCCCGTCAGCGAGATGAAACCGGCGTCGGAGTTGTCGGTCAGCGCCACGTGCAGGCCGACCGGCACACCGCTGTCCGAACGCGACTTCAGCTTGCCGTCCGGGAAGTAGTCCCACGTCATCGTGCGGCCGGACGACCCGCCCGCGGACGTCAGAGTGCGCGAAGCCTGCTGCCCCAACGGGGTGTAGTCGTGGGTGGTGATGATGTCCCACGGATCGGTGGACGTGCGCACCCAGCCGGTGTCGAAGTAGGAGTACCTGGTGACGTTGCGGACGACCTGCCCGGCCGAAGGCGGCGCGCTGACTTCCTTGATCCTGCCGACCTCGTCGTAGGTGTAGGTCGTCTTGTCCGCGGTCTTGTGCCGCGTGTCGTCCTTGTCGAACGGCGTGAGCTTCTCGATCGGACGGTTCAGCTTGTCGTACGCGGTCTGCGCGACGAAGTCGTCCGGGTCGTCGGTCGTCTCGACGCCGCGCGGGGAGATGACGCGGGTGGAGTTCCCGACCTCGTCGTACTCGAACTTCGTCACGCGCGTGACGCCTTGCTTGTGGGGAACGCGCGCCTCGACGAGCTTGGCGCGCTCGTCGTACACCAGCGTGGTGGTGTTGTTCTCCTGGTCGCGCTTCGTGGTGACGTTGCCGTCCTTGTCGAAGCCGACGTGCACGACCTTGCCCGCGGCATCGGTGGTGTCGACCGCACGGTGGTTGAGGTCGTAGGCGAATTTCGTGGTGTAGTCGGCGGTGTCCGCGGTCGCGTTCTTGCGGGGGTCCACCACGGTGATCATGTTGCCGACGCGGTCGTACGTGTACGTGATCTTGCTGTTGGCCGCGTCGGTGGCCGCGATCAGCTGGTAGAGCTCGTCGTAGTCGTACCTGGTGACGTAGTCGTTCGGGTCGGTCGGCGTCAGGTTGCCGAGCGGCTGCGTCTCGGTCTTGAGGTTGCCCACCTTGTCGTACGTGAAGCCGACCTTGCGCTCAGGACCGGTCGGCGTGTCCTTCGGCGCCGTGGTGGCGAGCAACTGGTCCGCGTTGTCGTACGTCGCCGTCGACACCGCCCCGGTGGGCGACGTGGACTGGGTGACGTTGTCGTTCGCGTCGTAGACCGGAGCCGGCGTCGTGATGAACAGGCCTGCGGACTGGTCCTTCGGCGTCCTGCTCTCCAGTGGGCGGCCGAACACGTCGTAGGTGATCGTGCTCGCCTTGCCCAGCGCATCGATCACCGACGTGACGTTGCCCCGAAGGTCGTAGACGTTGGTCGTGACGTTGTTGTACGGGTCGGTCGTCTTCTTCGGGTAGCCCGTCGGGTCGAACTCCGAGAACGTGGTGGTGTTCTCGTTGGCATCCACCGAAGTCTGCAGTTGGCCGAACTGGTCGTAGGTGTAGACCGACCGGTAGTCGTCGGGAGCCGGGGTCGGCACACCCTTCGGGTCCGTGACCGACGTCAGGTTTCCCCTGCTGTCGTAACCGAACGCCCAGGAGCGGCCCTCCGGCGACACCTTGGAGGTCAGCTCGCCGACGTGGCCGTTCAACGACGTCTGGTACCCCATCGTCGTGGCGGGCCAGTTGTTCGCCACCGCTTCCGCGTCGCGGACGGACGTCGGGTAGCCCGTCTTCTGGTCGTAGGCCCACGTCGAGATCGCGCCGTTGTCCTCGGTCAGCTTGGTGACGTTGTTGTCGGCATCCCACTCCAGCGTCGTGGTCTGGGCCTTGGCGTTCGTGGTGCGCAGCGGGCGTCCGTAGCCGTCGATCCGGTACTTGGAGACGTGGTTCTCGGCATCGGTCACCGTCGACTCGACCTCGGAACCCACGGAACCGTCCGGATCGGCGTACGCGAAGGTGGTCGTGAACCGGAGCCGGTCGGTGACGGTCTGGAGCTTCCACTTGTCCTTCGGGTCCACCGGCGCGGTGTAGTAGGCCAGGTCGGTGGCGTTCTGCCGCGGATCGGTGATCTTGACCAGCTTGACGTTCTTGTTGCCCTGCGTGGCGTCGTAGGTGAACCCGAACGTCTTGGCCTGCGGGGTGCCCGCACCGTCGACGAACTGGGTCAACAGGCCCTTGTCATCGTAGGAGAAGGTGATCGTGCGACCCGAGACGTCCTTGATCGACTGGACGTTGTCGATGATCTTCGGATTGTTGGTCTCGCCCTTCTCGAAGTAGTCCAGGGTCAGCACCTGGCGGCCGGACGGGTCGTTGACGTAGGCGAGGAACTTGCGCGGCTGGTTGTTGGACTTGCGCTCGGTGTAGGTGAACCGCTGCTCGTTGCCGTTGCGATCCTTGACGGCCGTGAGCCAGCCCTCGTCGTCGAACAGGAACTCGGTGCGGTCCGGACGGGTCATCCTCCAGCGCCGCGACTTGTCCGCCGCCCCGTCCCGCTGCACGTACAGGTGCACGCCCGCCGGCTTGTCGTAGGTCCACCGTGCCGGGTCGGTGCTGCCGTTCTTGTTCAGCTCGAACGTGTGCGACGTTCCGTCACCGTCGGGCAACGTGATCCGCGACGGGTAGTCCTGACCCTTCGGGTGCAGCTCCAGGTACGCACCCAACCGCGTCACGCCCGACGCCGCCAGCGACCACCCCTGCCCCAGCGACGTGGCCGAGGTGTCCATGCTGTTGTACGTCATCCGCACGAACGAGTTCAGCCCCCGACCGGGGTTGGTGAACGCGTCGTAGGAGAACACCGCGTTGCCCGCGAACTGGTTGACCAGCACGTTCGAACCGCTGCCCGTGGCCTTGCCCGCGTAGGAGTAGAACTTCTCCAACCCCAGCTGATCCGACGTCGGGTCCTCCACCGTGACGTTCTGCGCCAACGCCGGAACCCCGCCCGTCGCGGACAGCCACGTGCCGGTGGTCTTGTTGCGCAGGTCCCAGTTCAGCACGAACTGCTCGCGCTTGTTGCCCGCGTCGCTCTGGATCGGCGTCTTGACCTTCGCCTGCACCGTCACCGTCCCGCCCGGCAGGACATCCGCGGGCAGCGCGGTCTCCAACCGGTTCCCACCGGTGGTGGCATCCGTGCCGTCCGGCAGGTTCCACCGGTAGGACAGCACCTGGTCCGCCGCACGCCACGTCGACGTCGTCGAGTTCGTGACGGACACCGGGACCGTGTACTCGTCACCGGGGATCATCCGCAACGACGGCGTGTCCGGCGCGTAGTACGTCATCTCCGCCGTGGGCTGCGTGTACGTCACCACGAGGTTCGGCCGCAGCTGCGGCTCGGTCGCCTCGTCCGACAGGAACAGCACCCGCTGCTGCGGGCCGGCCTCGTCGCGCAGCTTCACCTCGAACCCGTTGTTCGACGCCGGGTTGTCCACCCAGCCCTGCACCAGGCCCGCGTTCTCCCAGATGTGCCAGTTCGGGTCGTTCGGGATGCCCACGACCTGGTCCGCGGAAGCACCGATGTCACCGCCCGGCGCGCTCCACGCCGCCGCGGTCGACGCCCGGTTCCACGTCGCCTGGTTCTCCACGAACCCCCTGGTCAACGGGTGGCCGTCGAACGTCGCGCCCCCGCCCTCGGAGAAGAACCCCCACAACATCAGGTCCGCGTCCACGACCCGCGCACCCGCCGGGATCGCCGACAGGTCGTTCCACTTCACCACCGCGCGCGTGCGGCCGTAGGTCGTGGAGTTGTTGCCCACCATCAACCAGGGCTGGCCGCCGATGGCGTCCAGGTTCGCGTCCGGTCGGTTGGACGACAAGGTCGTGTCGCTCGCACCGCCGTGGAACACCTGCGTGATCAGACCGGCCTTCGGCAGCCGCGTGACCTGCGTCGGCCCCGGGATGACCTGCCCGTCCCGGGTCTTCACCGCGACCATGTAGTAGTAGGCGTTGCCGAACGGGTCCGCCGAGTCCGCCGGCGTCGGCCTCGCCGTGGTGTCCGTGAACGACGTCGTCCTGGGCGCCAGCGGCGCGATCAACGTCGACGCCGACGGGGTGAACGCCTGGAACACCGACCGGTGCACCTGGTACTCCACCACGTCGTCGGCCGCGTTGTTCGGGTCCGGGTCCGGGTAGGCGCCCCAGTTCAGCTCCGCGCCCGTCGCGTAGATCTTCGTCGGGTACTTCAAGTCCGCACTCGGCCGACCGTAGGTCAGCACCAGCTTCGGACTGTTCTCGATCTCACCGTTGTAGGCGAACTCCGCCGCCTGGTAGATCGCACCACCCCGGTTCAGGGTCTCGTCGGTCGACTTGACCATCACGCCGTGGTTCGCCGCCGAACCCGACACCCAGGACTGGGCGATGTTGCGCACGTCCCACTCGTGCCAGACGTGGCCCACGTTCGCCTGCTTGGTCGCCGTCGACAACCCCGCCTCGGCGAACGCCGCGTTGACCTTGTTCCAGGTCGCCGTGTCCTCCGACCACGCGGTGGTCACCCGGCGCACCTCGTGCACGTTGTTGTTCGCGCCGGTCCCCAACTCGCTGTCGTAGTACAACCGCAGCTTCGCCGATGACAGGCTCGTCCCCGCCGGCACCACCGACGTGTCGAACTTCAGCAGGCTGCGCGCCTTGCCCCAGGGGTCGGTGCCCACCGACAACTGGTAGCTCGACCCGTCGTTGCGATCCGGCGTGTCCGACCAGATCTGCACGTCCTGACCCGTCGTCGGCGTCGGCTGCAACTTCACCGTCGGATCGATCGTCACCGGGAACTTCCGGCCCGCCTCCGCCAACCACCCCCGGTCCGCCTTCAGCGACACGGTGATCTTCGAACCCTGCTGCTCCACCGTCTGCGTGACCTTGTCACTCCACGCCCGACCATGCGGCGACTTGCGGTCCTGCGCACCGTCGAACATGAACGGCTTCGGCATCGTGAACAACGGCGGACCGTCCACGGCCTCGTTCGGGAAGAACCCGATCGCGCCATCAGGCAGCGCCCGCGCCGTCACACCACCCAACTGCAACGTGAACCGATACGTGGCGTCCTCGGGAACCTTGTTGAGGACGATCTCCTCCTTCAGCGCCTCCCCCGTCACGGCATAGGCCAGGTCGGCGCCGTCGAACACGCCCGGGTACACCACCCGGCTGCCGTCCACCTTCGGCTCGACCGACCGCGCCTCGGCGTCCACACCCATCGCGATGTGCCGGTCACCGGCCTGGAACCGCACCAATCGGTCCGTGCGCTCACCGAACGCGCTGCCGAACGCGTTGCTGTCGTTGCCGAAGCGGTAACCGTCCTTCCCGGACTCCCGCACCTTGGTGTCTACCCGCTGCCACCGGCCCTGCCCGTCCCGGAAGGACTCCGGCCGAGCCGACACCTCAGCCTCGAACTCACCGTTGGACAGCTGGAACACCCGCATCGACGGCGTCCGCCGATCCTCCAACTCCCGCAACCGCTTCGGCGACTTCACCGCCGAACCACTCGGCGGCGGGTCCGCGGGCGCGGCCTCCGCCGCACCAGGCGACAACCACCCCGCCACCGATCTCCACAAACCCGAAAGTCCCAGTTCAGGCAACTGACCAGGCCCGCTGATCGGCGGCCCGGCGGGCAGACCCACCACCACCAGAGCGGTCACCGAAAACAAGATCAACAGTCGTGAGAGCAGGCTGACGCCACACTGCGGACGCATGAACCCCCCTGGTTCGCAGGCCGAGGACCGTCACCCTCCGATGATCATCAAGTCACCCGGCGTGCAGCAGAAGCGACGCTAACCAACGCGGAACACACAGACACAGGGCCGAACGGAGTAATCGCAACGACTGAACCGCCCATCACCCGGACAGCACAGTCGACCCACTCACAGTGGACGCCCGGCAGCTGGCAACCACCTGGACGACGAGCTCGCGCCGGTTCACCACCATCGAACCGACAGCCTCACCCCACCACACGCTCCCCAACCCGCCCGCCGAGCCCGGCGTGATCTTGCACTCCGACCACGGTCGCAGGGCTGAACGAGGATCCATCCCGCAATCGGCTCTGGCGCACTTCCGGTGGTGATGCGGTGGGCCCCAGGCTGTGGCGGAGCGGGGCCGTCATGATCGGCTACGGCCGGGATGGCGATTCTGGTCGGGGTGGTGTTCTCGGGGTTTTCGGCGCTGTCGATCGAGGATGTCGAGGACGCTGGCGATGTGATCGTGGTCCGGGCATCGTCCAGGGGCGTGTCCTACTTGTGGTTCGCCTACGGGCCGGGTTCACGCCTTCGATGAGCGGGTCCCCGCGGATGTGCCGGTCGACGGACGCCAGGTGCTGGCGAGGTCGCGGATCCGGCGGATGCGTTGCCCTCTCACAAAATGCACCCGCCAGACGTTCCGGGAGCAGGTGCCGGGCTTGTTCGACCGATGCCAACGACGCACCGTCCGGCTCGATGAGCAGGTCCGCGGTGTCGTGCGCGGGTGGCCTGCAGGGCCTCCGTCCGATTGCTGTCGGTGATCGGGATCTCGGTCGCGAGGGACACGCAGTGCGGTTCCTGCTGGGCATCCCGTTACCGGATCGCGCGGTGCCGCGGGTACCGGGGATCGATGACTTCTCCCTGCGCAGGCGTCATGACTACGCCACCGTGGTGATCGACGCCGACACGGCGCACGGATCGACGTGCCGCCCGGAGGCGGTGCCGAAGTGGTGGTCGGTCGACTGCGGACGCATCCGCGAGTCGAGGTCGTGTGCCGGGACGGCTCGACGGCCTACGCGCAGGGGGTGCGGGAGGAGCCACCCTTCGGTCGCCTCGGTCTACCGAGCCTTGACAGATCCAGGCCACATCGCGAGCGCCAGGAGTGCTAGCTGCCGGCTCCAAACGGGCCGCCCTGGGTGCTCGCGGCTCCGACACCGTTGGACGAGCCGTCGTACGCGGTCGGCGGCATCCACGCCTGCGCGATCGGGGCGGGGCACGCGGAGCCAGGCGACCAGGAACACCCGCTCCCCGGCGGTGAGCGGCTCCGACATCGGCGGCGCGGACGCTACGCCCATGCCGCGCTTCGGCCAGGTCTCCGAGTACGCGGTGGAGTCCTCCCCGCGCCGGCGAAGCGCAGCGACGTTCTCCACGACGACGAGCGCCGGTCGTAGTAGGCGAAGGCCCGCCACTATGTCGGTCCACAGCCCACTGCGGCCTCCCTTCTCGATGCCCGCGCGCTTCCCGGCGGCGGAGATGTCCTGTCGCTCCAACGTCAGTCTGTGGAGCCGCCTTCGTGGTGGGTCACGACTCGGCGGTGGGTTGACTCATTCCCGTGCTGTCGCCTGACGGTGGTCAAATCGGTGGTCGACGAGCTGCTGGTGTGGTGCAGTACCGCCCCGGTGGTGGGTTGACTCGTTTCCGTGCTGTCGCCGGGAGGTTGACGAGGTCCTGTCATGTCGCCCACCGCCGTGTCCGGCCGACCGGTGTGGCTTGATCGGAGCGGGGGTCCGTCCCCTGATTGAGGCATGTCCACCGGCCTGGCCACCTTGTCGTCCCTGATCACGGAACCTGGAGAGCCGTCGCATGGTCGTCATCGGTGTCGATCCGCACAAGGACGTCCTGGTCGCCGTCGCGGTCGACGGCAACGGCCGTCAGCTCGAACTGCGCGACTCCCCGGCACGACCACGCGGGTTCAAGAACCTGCTGTCGTGGGCGAGCCGGTTCCAGCGGCGGACGTGGGCGGTGGAGGACGTCCGGCACGTCGCGGGCGGGTTCGTGCGCTTCCTGCTCGCCGCCGGTGAGGACGTGGTGTGGGTACCCACCCGGATGAGCTCGGACTACCGCAGGAAGGTCCGCGCCTCGGGCAAGTCCGACCCCATCGACGCCCTGGCCTGCGCCCGCGAGGCCCTGGCCGAGCACCTCCCCGCCGCGGTCCCCGGCACCGAGGCACGCAGCGTGAAGATGCTGCTCGACCACCGGGAGGACCTGGTCGGGGAGATGGTGCGCATGCGCAGCCGGCTGCGCTGGCACCTGCACGACATCGACCCGGCTGGCGGTGCACTCGCGGAGGTAGCAGCTGTCTTCTTCGCGTGAGCGGGGGTGGTCCGGCGTTGATCGACGTGTGGGGTGTCGCCCCCGAGTCTCCCCCGCGAGCGGGGTTGGTCGGTCGGCAAGCCGCACCGGGTCGTGCTTCGATAACGCGGTCGCCTAGGGCCTGTCCTGCGGATCTTCATCTGAGGTGAAGGACGATGCAGGCGAGGACGATCTCGGAGCGGTGGTAGGCGGCTCGTTTCGCGAACCGGGTTGCCAGCCCACGGAACTGCTTGAGTCGGTTGAAGCAACGCTCGACCACGTTGCGAAGCTTGTAGAGGTCGGGGTCGAAGGCCGGTGGCCTGCCACCGGCCGAGCCCTTGGCCTTGCGGCGGGCGATCTGATCGACGCGTTCGGGAATGGTGGCCTTGATCCGTCGCTGTCGTAACGCCGTGCGCGTGCCTGGGTGGGTGTAGGCCTTGTCGGCGATCACCCGCCCCACCCGCACCGTCTGGGAGCAGATTGGGAGCCGCAGGACGTGCCCAACCGCATCCAACGGCTTCCAATCACGGTCAACTGCAGCCACACAGCCTGCTGAAGGCTTGTTTCCGCAGGTCAGAGCAGATGGCGATGTACGTTGACACAGTAGAAGTCCTCAGAGACGTCTGCAGCTGCACCCAACGGCACGAAACCGCAGGTAACAGCACTCAACCGCACCTGCGACAAACCTCGAACACAAGCGACCACATACGCAGCTCGCGACACCAAGTGTGGTCATCCGAACACCGAGCAGCCGACGAATCCTTCCGGCCACCGACACCCGGCCGCGAACAAGCGACCACGGCCGCCCACGGTCACTTCGCTCCCCGCGGACCTCATCTACTCCACCAGCGCGCCCCAGAGTCGGGGCCAACCCACGCCTACTGGTGGCGATCAAGCGAGCACCCCAGCCGAGACCGACGCGGCACAGCCGCCGGACCAGCAGGACGCACGGCCTGCGGCATGAGCGAGCGTGTGAGCCCGGCGCGGTCGAGATCGCGGTTCCCGCGCGTGGTTGTGGCATGGTGCGTTGGATGCGCCGCCGGGCGATGGCCTATTCGCCTGTGTGCGTGCGGTGCGGCTTTAGTCTGTCCGCATGCGACGCTTCAACGACGAAGACCTCACGGGCGCGGAGTTCCGCGAGTGCGACCTGAGCAGGGCGCGGCTGGTCGGCGTGGTCATGCAGGACGTTGAGATCGACGGATTGGTCACCAACCTGGTGGTCAACGGCGTGGAGGTGATGTCCTACGTCGAGGCGGAGCTCGACCGCCGGCACCCGGTGCGGCTGCTGATCCGTTCCGATGAACCGGCCGACCTGCGCGAGGCCTGGCGACAGCTGCGGAAGGCGTGGACGACGACTACCGAGCGGGCCCGGTCGATGGCCAAGGGCAGCGAGCATCTCGGCGTCGACGGCGAGTGGTCGATGGTCGAGACTCTGCGTCATCTCGTCTTCGTGCACGACTCGTGGTTTCGGCGCTGCGTACTCGGGCTGACCGAGCCGTTCACGGCGATGGGACTGGCATCTCCGTTCGTGCCGGATCAGGAAGGGCTGGGGCTGGACAGGTCCGCCCGGCCGAGTCTCGACGAAGTGCTCACCGTGCGCGATCGGCAGGCGTCGGAGATCGAGGCGTGGCTGGCCGAGGTCACACCCGAGCAGCTCACCAAGCCCGCGCCGGTGCCGGACGACGACGGATGGCCCCCGTATGCCAAGGGCCGGCGCGTGCGGCAATGCCTCGGCACGGTGCTCAACGAGGAATGGGCACACCACGGTTTCTGCGTGCGCGACCTGGACAAGCTGTCGCGTCGCGGAGCCCCGTAGGTGTGGTGATGAGGGATCTCCCGCCAAGATCCTGGCCCGCACGGCGCGTGGCCCCCGTATCGCGATTGGTCGAACGGTTCCGAGGCGTTGAGTCCGCGGCTCATCAGCCCCGCGGCTCGGCGACCGTCAACGGCGCCCGCCCGATGTCATGGGCGGATTGGCGCACGGATCTCGGCAGAAGCGGACGTTCCAACGCACGACTTGGTCTGCGCGGCCGCCCGTGCACCAACGTACGAGCGACCGCCTGGGAGCAGCGCTGTGGGAGCAAAATGGGAGCCGTCGGCTGCGTCCAACCGCATCCAACGGCTCCCAACCACGGTCAACTGCACCCAAGCAACCTGCTGAAGGCTTGTTTCCGCAGGTCAGAGCAGACGGCAATGTACGTTGACGCAGTAGGGGTCACTGGTTCAATCCCAGTATCGTCCACCAGGAATACATGCAGGTCAGACGGCCCGTCGGTGATCATCACCGGCGGGCTGTTCTGCTGTCGTGGGTCGAGATTCGGAAGCAAACGATCATGGTGTGATCGTCGACACCGTATGTGATTACCTCTCGCGGACCTGCAGGAGCGACCAGCGAATGCTCCCGCCGACGCTGCAGTCCGTCGAGCCTCGTGTCGCCCATGGTCTACGTCACATGCGAGTAGGTGCCCGTACTTCGGCCATCCTGTGCCCAAGCCGCCTGCACCGGAGCTCCCCAGTACGTCGATCGGTGTGGAGCCGATGGGAACCTGCACGCCCGGCCGCGACCGTTGGCGCACTACGGCACTTCACCACAAGCCCACCTCGACATCCGCCGACGGCAACGACCGGTCGGCGTTCTCAGCCAGTACCAGCGCGTCGCCCAAATTGCACGGACGACAACCTCGGCAGGCACGACCCATGCACCCGGATGGCGGTGGGGGGTGACGGCATCCTGTCGGCACACGTCCGGCTGATGTCCGCAGGGTTCAGTCACTGCTTATCGTCAGGTTCCCTGTCACCGTGCCGGAGGTTCCCATGCCACGTCGCCTGCTCACCCTCGCGGTCATCCTGGGCGCGGCCGTACTCGCCGCCCCGCCCGCGTACGCCGCCGGGTTCGAGGTGAACGGCTACTGGGCCGACGAGTCCGAGTGCGTGGCGTGGAAGCAGGCCGTCATCGACGAGCACTGGGCCGAGGTCTACCCACAGGGGTCCTACTGCCTGCACGACACACAGGGCTACTACTTCATGGCGAAGTACTGAGCCGCCCGGCAGCTGCCCCCGGTACACCGGTGGCGACATGGGAGAGCCAACCACCACATGGTCGTCCCCTTCCGCGCCGCGCTCACGGCCTCGAGAGTGGTGAGTACGGGGGGAGGGTGTGGAACTCCTTCTCGGGTGTCATCGGATCTGGGGCAGCCCGGGTGGGAGCGGGCGGGTGCGGGAGAACATTTCCACGTCGGAACGGCGTCCGCCCATGACCTGCCAGCTGCGCAGCAGGCCTTCCCGAACGAACCCCGCGCTCAGCGCCACCCGCTTCGACGGTTCGTTCCACGGCTCGACGCACAGCTCGACCCGCCAACTGCCGAGCTGGTTCAACGCCCAGTCGGTGAGCCCGGCCACGGCCTCGCGGGCCACGCCCCGGCCGCGCGCCGACGGGAGAACCCAATAGCCGAGCCCGACCCGGCCGAGGTCGAGATCGCGCAGGCGCAGGCTGATGTGTCCGACGACCGTGCCGGTGACCCGGTCCGCGATCGCTCGTGGCACCGTGACGCCGCCGGTCGACAGCTCGGTCATCCGCCGGAGGAAGGCATGTCCCGCTTCGGTCGTGTACGTGGCGGGGACCGTCGTGATCGAGGTGATGTAGGGATCGGTCGCGGCTTCCGCCAGCACGTCGAGGTCGCTCTCCCGCCACGGTCGCAGCACGAACCGTTCGGTCGCCACCTCAACGGTTGCCCAGTCCACAGCCTGCAACGCGAGTCTCCTCCCCCAATGCCCGCGACGGGGCGTTGATCAGGTCGTCTGCGCCCGAGAAGGGTGACAGCCGTTCACAGCCGACGGCGACCTCGGCCCCGCAGTCGAGCGCGGAGCACGGCGTACCGGGCCCCGTTGCCCAGGTGCCGCTCCCGCCGGGCTCGAACGCGGCCTTGCCCGGCGGCGTGGCGGCCGCGGCCGGATGACGGACCGTGGACGTGCTCGTCGCCCTCGAACATCCGCCGCCGATCGCGTTCGCGCAGCGGGACGTGGATGCGTTCGCGGACAGGCGTCCTCGGTGCGCGGACAGCGGGCAGACCGAGGTCGTCGACCACCCACAGGGCTTCGCGGTCGGTGCCGGACCCGGGACGTTCGGCGGGCAGGACGGTACGGCGGAGTTCGCTCATGGTTTCCCTGGACTCCAGTGCTCGTGCAGGAGGCGTGGCGCGGTGCATCGCCTCGGACCAGTGGTGTGCGGCCCGCACCGATCACGCGGTGCGCGCTTCGAGCGGCACGCCGGAGCGCGGCGGGGAGTTGCTCGAACCCGCCGTGGGCCTCTCCGGGCGTCACTGGTCACTGCTGCATGTCGGCCATGATGTTCAGCCTGCCGACCGCCGGTCAACAGGTTTTCGGGACGCCGACTCCCGATGCGCCAAACCGCGTCCAACGGCCGCCAATGGCCTGGTGGCCTGCCGGTGAGCGAACGACCGGGCCGCCCGAAACCTCGTGGTGCGGGCGGCCCGCTCGGGCGTTCGGTCAGACCAGGGAGGTCAGCGCGTCCCGGGTGAACGGTGTGACGCCCTGCACGTCGCCCTTCTCGACCTTGCGGGCCCACTCGGGGTCGGCCAGCAGCGCACGGCCGACGGCGATCAGGTCGAACTCGTCCGCGGCCAGGCGCTCCACGAGCTGGTCGATGCCCGTGGGCGAGGGGGTCTGCCCGCCCAAGGTGGCCAGGAACTCGCCGTCCAGGCCGACCGAGCCCACGGAGATGGTGGGTCGGCCGGTGATCTTCTTGATCCAGCCAGCGAAGTTCAGCTCGGAGCCCTCGAACTCGGGCTGCCAGTAGCGGCGCGTCGAGCCGTGGAAGACGTCCACCCCGGCTTCCGCCAGCGGCGTCAGGATCGACTCCAGCTCCTGCGGCGTGTGCGCCAGCTTGGCGTCGTACGCGCCGGGCTTCCACTGCGACAGGCGCAGGATGACCGGGAAGTCGGGCGACGTCGCGGCGCGCACCGCGGCCACGACCTCGGCCACCAGGCGGGTCCGGGCGACCGCGCTGCCGCCGTAGGCGTCGGTGCGCCGGTTGGTGACCTCCCACAGGAAGTTGTCGAGCAGGTAGCCGTGGGCTCCGTGCAGCTCCACGCCGTCGAAGCCCAGCCGTTGCGCGGACGCGGCGGCCTCCGCGAACGCGGTGACGACGCCCTCCAGGTCGGTGGTCGTCGGCACCGGGCCGGCCTCGCCGATCGGGGTGCCGTCCAGCTTCAAGCCGGACGGGGTGAACACGGGGGCCTCCGGCACGGGCGGGCTGCCGGGCGTGCGAGCCGCGCCCACGTGCCACAGCTGCGGCACGATCCGGCCGCCCTCGGCGTGCACCCGTTCCACGACGCGCGCCCAACCCGCCAGCGCGTCCTCGCCGTGGAAGCGCGGCACGTCGGCGCTCGCCCCGGCGCTCGGGTGCCCGACGTAGGTGCCCTCGGTGACGATCAGGCCCACGCCGCCTGCGGCCCGCCGGCCGTAGTAGTCGGCCACGTTCTCACCAGGGATGCCGCCTGGGGAGAACTGCCTGGTCATGGGGGCCATCACGACGCGGTTCGGCAGGTTGAGCGAGCCGGTGGAGAAGGGGCGGAACAGGGGCGCGGTGTCGACGGCGCTGCGCGCGGGCGTGGTCATGTGCATCCTCGGTGGTCGAAGCGGAGCGCTTGCTCCTCTTGACGCTAGCACAAGCGGAGCAGGTGCTCCGAATAGTGTGCGCGGACGGCTATGCTGGCGGCGTGGCCACCGACACGTCGCCCCGACGACCGCTCCGCGCCGATGCCGAGCGCAACCGGGCCGCGATCATCGAGGCCGCCGCCGAGGTGCTCGCCGAGCAGGGCAGCGCCGTGGACGTCCGGGAGATCGCCCAGCGCAGCGGCGTGGGCATGGGCACCCTCTACCGGCACTTCCCGACCAAGGAGGAACTCCTCGGCACGGTCCTCGACCGCGAGTTCACCGCCTGGGCGGGCGCGGCGCGCGAGGCCGCCGCCGCCACCGACGACCCGCGGGCCGCGCTGGAGGGGTTCTACGAGCAAGCGCTGGCGAAGCAGGCGTGCCACCGGGCCGTCGTGGAGGCGTACGGCCACAGCTGGAGCGGCCCGGCATCCGGTTGCACGCACCTGCTGCACCCCGTGCTCGACGACCTGCGCGCCCGCGCCCAGGAAGCCGGGGTGCTGCGCGCCGACGCGACGACCGGTGACTTGGCGCTGCTCCTGGCCACGTTGAGCCACACCGTGCAACTGGTGGGCGATCACGGCGAGGGTGCGTGGAAGAGGCAACTGCGCATCGCCCTCGACGGTCTCCGGCCGACCCACGGCACACCGCTACCGACGGCCTGAAAGTCCACAACGGACACTGATTCGGTTGCGCGGCCCCGAAGGCGCGGAACCCCGGGGATCCGCCGAGGAGTCACGGCCGCGCGGATCGAGCTGCCTGCCCGGTGAGCCCCTTCGAAGTCAGCTCTGGCGCGCGTTGCGGATGGCGCGGCGGGCAATGACGCTTTGACCTCCCCCTGAACATCGCGGCGAGAAGGGCTTTGACAAGGTTGGCTAATGGGAGTAGCTTTACGGCTATCAGACTTAGCTATCTTGAGGCGGCACCATGACCCAGCGCTTGAGCATCGGCGGCAACACCATCGCCTACGACGTGAGCGGAGAGGGGCCCCTCGTCGTGCTGGCGCACGGCATCGGGGACAGCCGCCACTCCTACCGCTTCCTCGCCCCGGCGCTGGTCGCGCGGGGTTACCGGGTGGCGAACGTCGACCTCCGCGGCTGCGGCGACTCCAGCCTCGGTTGGGACGGTTACAGCCGGACGGACATCGCCGGTGACCTGATCGCCGTCGTGCGTCGTCTCGGCGGTCCGGCCGTGATCATCGGTCAGTCGATCAGCGGTGGCGCCGCGACCATCGTGGCCGCCACCGCGCCCGGGCTGGTCGCCGGTGTCGTCGAGTTGGCGCCGTTCACCCGCAAGCAGTCGATCGACCTCGGCGGGTTGGTGCGGGTGAAGCGCTTCCGGGCCGGGTACGCGCTGCTGGCGAAGGTGCTCGTGCGGGGAAGCGTGGAGAGCTGGAAGAAGTACCTCGACCTGGCGGTACCGGTCAAGCCCGCCGATTGGCCCGGCGAACTGGCGCGCATCGAGGCGAAGTTGAAGGAGCCCGGCAGGATGGACGCGCTGCGGGCCATGGCCAAGAGCAGTCCGACCGACGCCGGTGAGCGGCTGCCCGGGGTCAGGTGCCCGGTCCTGGTCATCGAGGGCAGCGCCGATCCGGACTGGGCCTACCCCCGCGCCGAGGGCGAGCGGATCGTCGCCGCGCTGCCGGCGGGTCTCGGTGAGCTGGCGGTCATCGAGGGTGCCGGCCACTACCCGCACGTCCAGACGCCGGACGAGGTCCTCGCGCTGGCCCTGCCCTTCCTGACCAGGACGCTGACCCGTGCCTAGGGCCGGACTCACGCCGGCGCTGATCACCGAGGTGGGCGCCGCGCTGGCGGACGAGATCGGGTTCGACCGGCTCAGCATGGCCGTGCTGGCCGAGCGGCTCGGGGTCAAGACGCCCTCGCTCTACAAGCACGTCTCCAGCCAGGCCGACCTGGTCCACCGCATCGCCGTCCTGGCCATGACCGAGCTCGCTGACGCCATCCGCGACGCGACGCAGGGCCGGGCCGGCCGGGACGCCTTGGTCGCCGGCACCCGGGCGATGAGGTCGTACGTGCGAGGACACCCCGGTCGGTACGCGGCGGCCAACGCGGTCAGGCCGACCGAGCCCGACGGCCCGCTCGTCGCGGCGGCCGACCGGGTGCTCGACTCGTGGGCGGCCATGTTGCACGGTTACCGGATCGACCCCAGCGAGAAGATCCACGCACTGCGGATGGTGCGCACCATCCTGCACGGGTTCACCACGCTGGAAGCGGCCGGCGGCTTCCGGATCGACGTGGATGTGGACGACACCTTCACCTGGATGATCGACTTCGTCGATCGCGGTCTGCGGTCCTCGAACGACTCGTCCTGATCCGGCCCAAGTCTTCATCGCGTCCACTCCGGACACCGCGGTCTTGCCGATCGCGGGCTCGACCGGGGCGATCCTCGGAGTGGATCGGGCGGTGACAACGGATTCGCGGTAGATTGGAATATCTTCCGTCCACAGTGGAGCGATTGGGTGCACTGACCTCCAGCGCTTCGAAGTCGTGGGGCGGCCACGGGCTTCGCACCGGTACGACGGGGGCCGGGGTCGCCCGTATGGTCCTGTCACCGGAGTCCGGATGGGGGCAGCCTTGGTGGCCGGCGCGTACTCGGGTCCATGCCGGGATCGCGAGCACCGCCCGGACGGAGAGCGAAGATGATCACATCATTGCGCACCGCGGCGGCTGTGGTCTGCGCCTTGGCACTGCTCGTGTCCGGCGCGGCCGGGACGGCGTCGGCCGGAGTGCTCGACGTGACCTGCACCGCGCCCAGCAGCCAGAACGACACCTTCACCCCGCCGTTGACCCTGGCCCCGCAGAACGTCACCGTCGGCATCAAAGCCCAGTACGGGCCGTGCGTGTCGCTGAGCAACCCCGCCGTCACCTCGGGCTCCACCACGGTCTCCGCGCTCGTGCCGGGACTCGGCTGCCTCGAACTGCTGAACAGCGGGTCGCTCACCTTCACCATCGTGTGGAACACCGGCCAGACCTCGACCATCTCGTCCAACTACACCGTCGACATCGTGGGTGCGGCCCTGGTGGTCACCCGCACCGGCACGGTCACCTCGGGCCTGTTCGCCGGTAGCGCCGTCCTCCAGGTCATCACCGGCCCGGCCGTCGACGTGCTGCTGTGCACGGCAGGCTTGGGAACGGTCTCCAGCACCTACTCCGCCGTCACCATGGAGATCACCTCGCTCTGACCGCCGTGCCTCAGCCGGCGCTTCCCGGCTCATTCGTCTCCGACTCGTCCTGACCTAATCGCTCGCGGTCGGAGACGAGGGCCGCGGCGACGAGGGTCCAGCCCGCGCCGGTGGCTGCGAGGGCCCAGCTGGACCAGGCCGCGGCGAGGACGAAGTTCGCCGCGGCGCAGGTGATGTGGACGGCCAGGACGACGTGGGCTGGGGAGGGACGTCTCAAAGGTGACTCCGGTGTGAGGGCGGCGTTCAGCGACATCGCCGACCAGGCTTCCCGGCACACCGCGCTGTCACCGCAGGTGACAGCGTTGTTCACGGTATCGACGCGCAGGACGCGAGCGTTACTCCCACCACGATGACGGACCTCGCGCACAGGCCCACGGGCGAAGCGGGCACCACGACCGGCGCGGGATGGCGTTCGGCGCGGACGAGATCGCGGTGACGTCCGCGCGGTGACCCCGGACGGACCACGCGTCACATCGGGCAACGGGTGCAGCGGTGGGGGCCGATCGCGCGGTCCCGGCCGCGCCACCCCGTGCCGGTGGCCTCCGTCCACAGGGTGATCCAGGGCAGGCGCCCGTCCCCCTCGTAGGCGTGGCCGCAGCTGTCGCAGATCAGGAGCAGCGTCACGGACCCCTGCCCGTCGGGGATGGCCGTCACGACGGCCGGTGGTCGACTTCCCCGACCACGACGTCGGTGACCGCGCGTCCGGAGGAGGCCACGGCGTCCCACCCACGACGTGCCACGGACAACCGCGGCTCCACGGACGCGACAGCGCGCTCCCCCGGTGATCGACGACGGCCGTGCACCACCGCACGACCCGGCAACGATCGTGGCACCACGGCGCGGAAGTGAACCTGACGCTTGCCTTGCGATCGCGCGACGCCCGAGCACCCGGTTCACGACAGGCGCGTCGACTGTCGGGAGTGGAACGACTCGGTCGCCAGGCGGCCAAACGATCACATGTGATCAGAAGTAATCAAAAACGACACAGCCTTGACACCACAGTGTGCTTGCTCGCACACTATGACCACTTTAATTGTTAACGCGAACATTGTGGCTCCAGGCCTACCGGAGCGCTGTCGACGCCGGTCCGGCGGCGACGTCGCGTCGGACGGCCCCGATGAGCCATCGGTGTTCCGACCTGCGGCGCGGTGCTCGCGCCGATCGGTCACCGCCCGGTCATGACGACGGCGCGTCCCGTGCACAGCTGGAAACCACCGACCCGAGCCGGTGCCCAGGCCGGCCGTCCGGCAGACGCCGACCTTTCCGAGGAGATCAACGATGAACTCTTCACCTTCCCGCGGCGGACGCATCGCCCAGGACGCGCAGGCGCCGGTTCGCGGCGCCTCGAGCGCGGTCGGCCCCGTCTCCGCGTCGACGTAGGTCGCGAACGCCCTCGCACGACGAACCGGTCGGCCCGCGGGAAGCCCGGCGGCCGTCGGCACGGTCCGCTGCCCGAGTGACCGGTCTCCCGAGCACGACGGTCGGGTCCGGGCAGGGCCGCACGCCGGTTCCCGGTCGCCCGCGATCCCTCGCTGGCGGTCCTCCCTGGAACACCTCGCTGTCCACGCTGACACCGCACGGCCCCCGAGGTCGGTCGCCGCCGCGCGGCTCCGTCCCACGACCAGGAGATCACCCGTGACCCCACAGCTGAAGGTCAGGCACTGGCTGGCCCGACTCTCCGTCCTGGCGCTCGTCGCCGCCGGCACCGCGGTCGCCGTCACGTCACCCGCGCAGGCCGCCTCCGGCTACGTCTACACGACGTTCAAGGGCGACGCCGCCGCCGACCAGGAGCTCTGGGTCTACTCGTCGACCAACGGCACGAACTTCAGCGTGCTGGCCGACACGAACTACCGCGGCCCGTCCGGCGTGCTGCGCGACCCCAGCATCATCCGGCACAACGGGTTGTACTACGTCGCCCACACCGTCCAGTCGTGGACCACGAACTCGACGTACTTCAACATCGCCTCCAGCCCCGACCTGGTCCACTGGACGCACGTGGCCGGCGTCGACTCCGGCATCGCGGACACGCGGTTCACCTGGGCCCCCGAGTTCTACGTCGAGGGCGGCACCGTCCGGATCATCGTGAGCATCTCCCGCACCACGTGCTCCGACTGCTTCCGCCCCTACGTCTTCACCGCGCAGAACGACGCGCTGACGTCCTGGAGCGCACCGGCGCAGATGGGCGGCCTCGGCTTCAACCACATCGACACCTACGTGGTGAAGTCCGGCGGCACCTACCACGCCTTCACCAAGAACGAGACCACCAAGTACATCGAGCACTGGACCAGCACGAGCCTCACCAGTGGCTGGGCCGACCAGGGCCGGTTGTGGAGCTCGGGCTACGAAGGACCGGCGGTGCTGCAGATGGCCGACGGCTCCTGGCGCATCTGGGTCGACAAGTACACCAACGGCGGCATCTGGACGGCCACCAGCACGAACCTGAGCACCTGGTCGGGGCTGAGCCAGATCACCTGCCCCGGTTGCCGCCACGGCACGATCCTGCCGGTCGCGGACGTGCCCGGCTCGGCGCCGGACTACCGCGTGACCAACCGCAACAGCGGCAAGGTGATGGACGTCGTGTCGGCCTCCACCGCGGACAACGCCGAGGTCAAGCAGTGGACGTGGAACGGCGGCGGCAACCAGGCGTGGCAGTTCCAGGACGCCGGCGGCGGCTACTTCCGCATCGTCAACAGGAACAGCGGCAAGTGCCTGGACGTGGCGAGCGGCTCCACCGCCGACGGCGCCAACGTCATCCAGTACACCTGCGGCGGCGGCACGAACCAGCAGTGGCAGTGGCAGGCCACCGGCAGCTACTACCGGATCGTCGCACGGCACAGCGGCAAGTGCCTCGACGTCGTCGACTCCGGCACCGGCGACGGCGCCGACATCCAGCAGTACACCTGCGGCAGCGGCAACAACCAGCAGTGGAGCCGCACCCAGGTCTGAGGCGGCGGGGGGAGAGCCCCCGGCCGCGCACAACGCGCGGCCGAAGACCACC
>NZ_JBFAAX010000041.1:23034-28184 GCF_040639995.1 Actinosynnema sp. NPDC023658
ACCCGCAGGGCCCCCCCACCTCGCGCTGCGGGGGGGGGAGCCCCGCCGCCCCCGCCCCAGCCCGGCCCCCCCCCACCGACCACGTCCGACCCCCACCGGTCCTGCTGTCGGAGCAGCACGACGCGGCCCGTTCAGATCGAGTGATTGGACACTTCATGGCACTGATCATGGCGTCTGGTGGTCACCCATCAGCACCACCGCGGAGCACCCGGCAGGTACGGCGGTTGCTGACCACCCTCGTGGTCACCGCGCTGACCGCAGCGGTGGGCCTCGTCGTCTCCGAGTCGCCGGCCAACGCCGCCACCAGCCAGTTCCGCGGCATGAACTGGGCCGTGCTGGGTGACAACTTCAGCACGGGCACGCTCGTCGTGCAGGGCCTGAGCCTGTCCGACAGCAACGCGACGGTGCGGGCGAAGGCGAACGCCCTCTACGACGACATGGCCTCCACCCTGGGGGTCAACACCGTCCGGCTGCCGATCAACACCCACACCGTCGCCAACACGACCTGGTGGAACGCCTACCGGGGCGCCATCGACGCCGCCACCGAGCGCGGCTTCAAGGTCATCCTCGCCTACTGGGAGGACGGCGCGGCCTCCGGTGGCAAGATCACGAACCTCGCCGCGTGGAACACGATGTGGTCGAGCGTGACCAACACCTACGGCTCGAACAGCAACGTCTACTTCGAGCCGATGAACGAGCCGCACGGCTACTCGTCGACGGACTGGCGCAACGTCGCGGCGAACTGGCTCAGCTACCACACCTCGGCGGTGCCCAGCCGGGTGCTCATCGGCGGCACCGGCTTCAGCCAGGACCTGCGGGACATCTGCAACGACAGCCGGTTCAACTCGACGCTGCTGTCGTTCCACTACTACGCCTTCTTCTACGGCGCGATGACCTACGACGCCTTCCGCAGCCACATCCAGACGCGGCTGGGCAACTGCGCGAACCGCGCGGTGGCGACGGAGTTCGGTGCGCCGATGTCCACCGGCCTGAACTACGCCGACGCGAACAGCAGCGAGAACTTCGTGCGCTACCTCCGCGCCGTGGCGCAGGTCATGCGGGACAACAACATGGGCGGCACGTACTGGCCGGCCGTGGGCGGCAAGCCCGGGAACATCGGCTACGACCACTACTCGATGTACTCGATGAGCGGCAGCGGCACCGACCTCAACCTGACCCTGCGCAACGCCTCCGGCGCCGACCGGATCCGGTACGCCTGGGGCGACGGGGTCACGAACCCGCCGGCGACGTACTACCGGATCGACGTCCGGCACAGCGGCAAGACCATGGACGTCCGGCAACCGAACACCGAGAACGGTGCGCGCGTCGACCAGTACACCTACAACGGCAACGCGTGGCAGCAGTGGCAGTTCCAGGACGCCGGCAGCGGCTACTGGCGCATCGTCAGCCGCAACAGCGGCAAGTGCCTCGACGTGGTGAGCGCGTCGACCGCCGACGGCGCCGAGCTCACCCAGTACACCTGCGGCACGGGCACCAACCAGCAGTTCCAGATGGTCGCCAACGGCAGCTACTTCCAGCTCCGGGCCCGGCACAGCGGCAAGTGCGTGGACGTGCCGGCCGCGTCGACCGCGGACGGCGTGATCCTCAAGCAGTACACCTGCAACACCGGCACCAACCAGCAGTGGTCGCGCACGGCCGTCTGACGGTCGGCCCGACCTGACCGGGATCCGCTCACCCCGCCGTGACGCGGTGGGTCGGCACAGAGGTTGTCCGATGTCCTGTTCGCGGGGCACCGGGCAACCTCTGTCCACTTTGTACTCGACGTGGACGCGCGGAGGACGTCACGCTTCCGATGATGATCAGAGCAAGCCTGAAGTAGGAGGCGGGCGTGCATTCGGCCTAGCTTGGCCAGTACCGGTGGATCACCGAGGGGCGCGATACCGCCCGGGGAGGAATACCGCGGCCCGATCCCGGGCCCTGCCAACGATTCCGCGTGACCTCGACACCTGGAGGACTCGGTGACCACATCCCTCGTCATCGGCGGCACCGGCGCGATGGGCTCCCGCGTGGTGCGCCGCCTCGCGGCCCGCGCCGACAACGCCGTCGTCGTGCTCACCCGCGACCCGTCCTCGGACCGCGCCCGCGACCTGGTCTCCGAGCTGGGCGACCGGGTCCGGCTGGTGCGGGGCGACCTGGACGACGCCGGGAGCCTGCGGGACGCGGTGGCCGGGGTCGACGAGGTGTTCGTCAACACCGACTTCCAGGCCACCATCAGCCCGCTCCGCGAGTACGAGCAGGGCTTGGCCGCCCTGCAGGCCGCGGAACGCGCCGGGGTCGAGCGGCTGGTCTACTCCTCGCTCGACAACGCGGTCGTGCTGACCGGCGGCCGCATCCCGGTGCCCCACTACGACAGCAAGGCCGCCGTCGAGGCGTGGATCGGGCTGCGGCGCTCCGAGGAGATGATGCGGAAGGACGCCGACGGCTGGTACAGCCGCCACGTCGCCGTGCTGGTCACCGCGCCGTACTTCGAGAACCTGCAGTCCCGGATGAGCCCGCGTCCCGGGACGCTGCCCGACGGCCGGGACGGCCTGCTGTTCACGTTGCCGCTGGGCGAGGCGGGCCGGTGGCCGATGATCGGGCTCGACGACACCGCCTGGTACGCCGACCACATGCTCTCGAACTGGGACGACTGGGCCGGGCGCACGCTCTCCGTGGTCTCCGAGGGCCTGACCGGCGACCGGATCGCGAGCACCTTCGAGCAGGTCACCGGGATCCCGGCGGCCTACCGGCCGGTGCCCCCGGACGCCCTGCGCTCGTCGATCCCCCGGATCGGCCACGACCTCGCGGCGATGTTCGAGTTCTTCACCGAGTTCGACGTCGCGGACCGCGCGCGTGACGTGGCCGCGCTGCGGGCGATCCACCCCGGGTTGCGCTCCTTCGTCGACTGGCTCACGTCGACCGGCTGGCGGGGCACCGAGGAAGAGGTCCAGAAGAAGGCCTTCCAGGTGGCCTCCCAGCTGCGGCCCTGACGGCCGGCGGACCGACACCGGGTCAGGCGCGGCGGCTCCTCCGCCGCAGGGCCGAGACCAGCTGCTGGACGCCGTCCTCGGTGATGCCGTACCGCAGGTCCAGCCACTGCCGGGAGCGGAGCAGGGGTGGCATGGACTCGGGGTCCGCGCCGGGGAGCAGGACCGGGATGATCAGGAGGTCCCGGGTCGCCACGGTCCCGTACTCCCGCAACTGCCCCTCCGACGCGGCGGACGTCCGACCGACGCAGTACAGCAGGGCGTCCGCCCGGCCGAGCCCGCTGTCGAGGGCTTCCTCCCACCGGGAGCCGAGGGGCACGTGGTCGTCGAAGAACACCCGCACCCCGGCCTCGGACAGGGCTCCCACGAGCCGGATGACGGCCGGCCGGTCCTCGTTCGCGAACGACACGAACGCGTCGTAGCGGACCTCGACCTCGGACGTGTCGAGCCGCGACAGCCGGTCCCGGGTGATCAGGAAGCTGACGCTGGCCTGCCTGAGCACCGGTTCGGTCAGCCAGTCGCGGCCGGGGCCCTGGGTGAGCAGTCGGCGCAGTTCGGGGTCGGAGATGAGCTTGCCCGCCACCAGGGCTTCCGGACCGGTGCCGCCCGCCTTGGCGTCGTAGCCGCCCGCGGTCCAGGTCGCGACGTCCTCGGCCAGGCCGTCCTGCTCGGTCAGGGCGGCGAACACGTCCGGCCACCGGTGCTCCAGGCAGCGCGAGACGGCGAAGAAGCGGATCGGGATCGCACCCCGCGCGCCCGGATCGGTCAGGCGGCTGCTGATGGCGTGGTCGACCAGGATGTTGTTGAGGAACCGGATCACCGCCCGGGGGTTGCCGCCCAGCGCCTCCGCGGCCACCGGGAGGACCGGTTGCAGCTCGGTCACGAGGGCGGGCGGCTGGTCGGCCAGCAGGGTCCGGCAGAACTCCGCCATCCGGTGCTTCGCGGGAGGGATGTGGAACGGCAGCTGGACGATCTTGTCCAGGTACAGCTCGCCCTTGAAGTCGGGGATGCCGTAATCCTTCGTGTACCGGTGCTGGAGGTACCCCTCGACCACCTTCCGCGCGACGCCGAGGACGAAGATGAACCCCGGCTGCGCCAGCACCAGCTTGATGCTCTCCAGCAACCGGATCGCCTGGTCGGGGAAGCAGCGGTCCAGGTCGTCGATCAGCACCACCACGCGCACGTTCTCGCGCAGCTTCACCTCGTCGAGGCTGGTGAACGCGCCGAAGTACAGGCTCCGGTCCAGCAGCGGGTCCGGGGTGAGCCGGTTGTCGCGCTCGATCATGTCCTTCGCCACGAACGAGGCCTCGAACTCCGCGAACCCCGGCACCGAGACCTTCGACTTGGCCGAGAACCCGTACGCGATCGCGCGCAGCGACCGGACCAGCCGCCGACCGGCCTGCCCGAACTGCTGGTTCAGCCCCTTGTGCTTCTCCAGCGCCTGCACGATCGTGCCGACGAGCGGCACGATCGGGTGCTCCTCCTGCTCGTAGCGCCAGGCGTTGAACCAGACCGTGACCACGCCCGGGTCTTCGTCCAGGCGCCGTTCGACCAACCGCATGAGGCTGGTCTTGCCGGTGCCCCACTCCCCGAACACCCCGATGGTGAACGGTCCTCGCGTGTCCGTCGCCGCCGCGGCCAGGACGTCGGCGTAGGCGTCGAACCCGAGCCCGTCCGCGTCCCGCCGGTCGGCCTCCCCGATCGCCTGGTCCGCGATGAGCCTCAGCACCATCCCACTCCGATCACCGTGCCGGCAGCGTCGATCTCCCTGCTATCGCCCCGGCCGGCCGATTCGCTACCGGCGCCGGTAGCGGGCCCTTCAGCCGCGGAGGGTGGAGAGCGGGTCGAGGTTCTCCTCCGTCAGGTCGTCGTAGTCGGTGGACACCGAGAGCTCGCGCCACTCGGCGTCCGACTCGGCGCGGGAGCGGTCGACCCGGGCGGCGAACCGGACGGCGTCGCTGCCCAGCAGCAGGCGGACCGGGGGCTCGTCGAGGTCGGCCACCCGCAGCACGACGTCCGCGACCTTCGCCGGGTCGCTCGCCGCCTTGGCCATGAGCGTGTCCCGCAGCGTGTTCACCGCGCCGACGGTCTGCTCGTAGGCCGCCGAGACCGGGTGGACGGTCATCGACGCGCCCGCCCAGTCGGTGCGCATGCCGCCCGGCT
>NZ_JBFAAX010000042.1:0-17343 GCF_040639995.1 Actinosynnema sp. NPDC023658
GGGGCCCCCGCGCCGGGCCCCCCCCCCCCCGGCCCCCCCCCCCCGGCCCCCCCCCTGTTGTGGGGGGGGGTTGGGGGGGGGGGGGGCCCCCCGCGCCCCCCCCCGCGGCGCCCCCCCACGTATTAACCTCACCCGGTGACGGTTTCCACCTTGGACTGGGGCACGACGTACCGGATCACCGTGCTCGACCTCGGCCTGGCCTGCTGCGGCGTCGAGGTGATGGCCGCGCTGGAGGGCCACCGCCCCGAGCAGCTCGCCGCCCTGGGTGTCGACCCGGTGCACTCGGGGGGCGAGGCGCACGTGCTCGTCGTCTCCGGCACGGTCACCGACGCCATGCTCCCCGCGGTGATCGCGACCTACCGGGAGATGCCGGAACCGCGTTACGTGCTGTCCGTCGGCGCGTGCAGCAACACCGGCGGCCCGTACTGGGACTCCTACAGCGTCACCAAGGGCATCGACCAGGTGCTGCCGGTGCACGTCGCCGTGCCGGGCTGCCCACCCCGTCCCGAGGCCCTGCTCGACGGCCTCGCCGCACTGCACCGGCTCGTGTCGTGAGCGCCGCGTCCGAGGCCCTGGCCTCCGGGGTGCCCGACGCCGTCGTGAAGACCGCGTTCGGCCAGACGACCGCGCACGTGCCGCTGCACGCGTGGGCCGCGGCCGCCCGCCACGTCCACGACGAGCTCGGCTGCACGCAGTTCGACTGGCTCGGCGTCGAGGACGCCGGACGCCCCGGCGCGGTCGGGCAGCGGCACGCCGTGCTGCTGCACGCGCTCCACCCGGACACCAAGGACGGCGTGCTGCTGCGCACCGAGCTCGGCCCGGACGACGTGCTGCCCAGCGTCGCCGCGCTCTGGGCGGGCGCGGCGTGGCACGAGCGCGAGGCCGCGGAGATGTTCGGCCTCGTCCTCGCGGACGGCGAAGCGGCCCACCTGCTGCTCCCGGACAGCTTCAGCGGCCACCCGCTGCGCAAGGACTTCGTGCTCGCCTCCCGCGTGGTGCGCCCCTGGCCGGGCAGGCTCGAACCGGGCGAGGACGGCACCTCGGCGCCCAGCCGCAGGCGTGCCGCACCACCCGGCGTCCCGGACCCCTCCTGGGGCCCGCGGTACGAGCGTCCCGAGGGTTCCGAGGAGGACGCCCGTGGCTGACCTGCCCCCGCGCACCCGCGGCGTCATCGCGCTGCTGGAGGCCAACTGCACGGTGTGCATGATCTGCGCCCGCGAGTGCCCCGACTGGTGCATCCACATCGACTCGCACACCGAGGTCGAGCAGCAACCCGGTTCGGCCCGCCCGCGCGCCCGCAACGTGCTCGACCGCTTCGCCATCGACTACGGCCAGTGCCTGTACTGCGGCATCTGCGTCGAGGCGTGCCCGTTCGACGCCCTGCACTGGGCCCCGGACTTCTCCTACCCCGGCACGGGCGGGCTGGACGGCACCGGTGCGGTCGCGGAACTCGTCCAGGAACGCGACGTGCTGGCCACGTGGGTCGCGCACGTGCCGCCACCGCCGCCGCTGGACGCGGGGGCCGAACCCGCGCCGGAGACCACCGCCACACGCCCGGCACGTCCCGGTACCGGAACCACGCGCCGACCGGGCGCGTTGAGGGAGGGGACGTAGGACAGCCGGAGGCGAAGCGTGCACAAGCACTACAACGCGTTGAAGACCGCGTTGCTGCTCGCTGCCATGAGCGCGTTGATCGTGGCGATCAGCTCGCTGTTCGGCCGCACCGCCCTGCTCGTCGGCCTGCTGGTGGCCCTGGGCCTGAACGCCTACGCCTACTTCAACTCGGACAAGCTCGCGCTGCGCGCCATGCGGGCCCGACCGGTGTCCGAGGTCGAGCAGCCCGCGATGTACCGGATCGTCCGCGAGCTGGCCATGGCCGCGCGCCAACCCATGCCCCGGCTCTACCTCAGCCCCACCATCGCGCCGAACGCGTTCGCCACCGGCCGCAACCCGCGCAACGCCGCCGTCTGCTGCACGACCGGCATCCTCGACCTGCTCGACGAGCGGGAGCTGCGGGCCGTGCTCGGGCACGAGCTGTCGCACGTCTACAACCGCGACATCCTCATCTCGTGCGTGGCGGGCGCGCTGGCCGGCGCGGTCAGCACGCTGGCGAACCTGGCGATCTTCGCGAGCGTCTTCACCGGCGCGGACGACGACCGGCCCAACCCGTTCGCGGTGCTGCTCATCGCCGTGCTCGGCCCCATCGCGGCGGCCATCGTGCAGATGGCCGTCAGCCGGTCCCGGGAGTACCAGGCCGACGAGTCCGGCGCGGAGCTGACCGGCGACCCGCTGGCGCTGGCCTCGGCGTTGCGCAAGATCGACATCGGCACGCGCGCCGCCCCGCTGGCCCCCGAACCGGCCGTGGTCGCGCAGTCGCACCTGATGATCGCGAGCCCGTTCCGGGCGGGGGAGAACCTGGCCAGGCTGTTCTCCACCCACCCCCCGATCGCGGACCGCGTGCGTCGGCTGGAGGAGCTGGCCCGCCGGTCCTAGAGCGCTTCCCGTGCGACGTTCATCACGTACTGGCCGTAGCCGGACTTCGCCAGCTTCTCGCCCAGCGCGTAGCACTGCTCGGGGCTGATGAACCCCATCCGCAGCGCGATCTCCTCCAGGCACGCGATGCGCACGCCCTGCCGGTGCTCCAGCACCTGCACGAACTGGCCCGCCTCCAGCATCGAGTCGTGCGTGCCGGTGTCCAGCCAGGCGAAACCGCGACCGAGGTCGACCAGCTGCGCCCGACCCTGGCGCAGGTAGGTCAGGTTGACGTCGGTGATCTCCAGCTCGCCGCGCGGCGACGGCTTGAGCGACCGGGAGATGTCCACCACACCGTTGTCGTAGAAGTACAGGCCGGTGATGGCCTTGTTCGACCTCGGCTGCGCGGGCTTCTCCTCGATGCTGACCAGCCTGCCGCCCGCGTCGACCTCGCCCACCCCGTACCGCTCCGGGTCCTTCACCGGGTAGCCGAACAGCACGCAGCCGTCCAGCGTGGTGGCGTGGTGCTGCAGGAGCCGCGAGAAGCCCTGGCCGTAGAAGATGTTGTCGCCCAGCACCAGCGACACGTCGTCGTCACCGATGAAGTCCGCGCCGATGACGAACGCCTCCGCCAGCCCGTTCGGCTGCGCCTGCTCGGCGTAGGAGATGTCCAGGCCGAACTGCGAGCCGTCACCGAGAAGCCGGCGGAACAGCGGCAGGTCCACCGGCGTCGAGATGAGCAGCACCTCGCGCACGCCCGCCAGCATCAGCACCGACAGCGGGTAGTAGACCATCGGCTTGTCGTAGACCGGCAGCAGCTGCTTGGACACCGCCTGGGTGATGGGGTGCAGGCGCGTGCCGCTGCCACCCGCCAGGACGATGCCCTTCATCGGTAGTTGGTGAACTGGAGGGCGATGCCGAAGTCGTTGCTCTTGAGCAGCGCGATCACGTCCTGCAGGTGGTCCTTCTTCTTGCCCGAGATGCGCAGCTGGTCGCCTTGGATCTGCGCCTGCACGCCCTTCGGGCCCTCGTCGCGGATCTTCTTCGCGATCTCCTTGGCCTTCTCGCTGGAGATGCCCTGGACCACGTTGCCGGTCACCTTGAACACCTTGCCCGACAGGGCCGGGTCACCGATCTCGAAGGCCTTCATCGAGATGCCGCGCTTGACCAGCTTCTCCTGGAAGACGTCGATCGCCGCCCGGCAGCGCTCCTCGGTCTCGGACTGGAAGGTGATCGCCTCCTCGCCGGCCCAGGACACCTGCGTCCCCGTGCCGCGGAAGTCGAACCGGGTGCTCAGCTCCTTGGCGGCCTGGTTCAGCGCGTTGTCGACTTCCTGGCGGTCGACCTTGCTCACCACGTCGAACGACGGGTCTGCCACGTGCTCGGTACCTCCGCGTAGGTGGGTCTGGAACCGCCGGGAAGCCTACCGGGGTATCCCGGTTGCGCGGCCCCCCACGGGCTTATGTATTGTCTCCACCGCACCCGGCACCACCGGGGGCGGGGCGGGTTGCCCGAGCGGCCAATGGGAGCGGACTGTAAATCCGTCGCGAAAGCTACAGAGGTTCGAATCCTCTACCCGCCACGTTCGTCGAGGACCCCTGTTCGCGGAATGCGCGAACAGGGGTCCTCTCTTTGTATTCGCCGGGGGTGCGACCCCCGGACCCCGCCCCGTGGGCGTTGCCCCCGGACCCCCGTCCGTAGCGGGTTCGGTCGAGGCGTTCGGTGTGGGTGGCGTCGCCTGCGCCGTCGAGGGCGCGCGGTCGCGCCGGGACGGGGCGGGAGCGGCCAGGCTTGTCGATCTCGGCCCGGGCTCGGCGTAGGTGAGGCCGACGCGCAAGCGCTTCCTCTCGCTTGCGTGCCGGCCTCGAAGTGCAGCATAACCCATATCGAACGCATGTTCGAGGGCTAAGCGATCGCGGCTCGGCCTTCTTCGGTCAGTTCCGCGTCCGTGCGCTCGTCCAGGCGCACCGCCCGCCTCGCCCGCAGCAGACCTGCGCGCACCAGGTCGTGCGTGACCATCTGGTCGCAGCACGGCAGCCCGTCCACGTACAGGTCCGGCTCACATCCCCCGGACAGCTCGGCCCTGCCCGCGGCGACCGCGCGGAGCATGGCTCTCGCCCTGCCGGACAGCTCCTTCACGACGATCATGGCGACCCCCTCGCCCGTCCTTCCCGGCCTGCTTCCCTCGTCTTGAAGGAGGTCTGGACCTGTATTCCGAGTACCCCTCGGAACCAAGTTCACCCGGCTGGGCGAGACAGGGCGGGACGGCGCTGCCAGGTCGTCCACAGCGGGCGGTAGCCGTGGGAGTACCAGAACGGCGTGGACAGCGGGTTGGGCAGGGCGTGGTGCAGCAGGGTGATGCCGACACCCGCCTCGTCGAGCAGCTCGTGCGCGTGGTCCACCAGGGCGGCGCCGATGCCGCCGCCACGCGCGTCCTCGCGCACGCCGAGCAGCCCCAGGTACGCCACCGGGCGCACGGACGTCCGCCCGGCGATCCAGTCCGAGTACCCCGGCAGGTCGTAGTAGAGGAAGCCGACGACCTCCCCCTCGCTCTCGGCCAACCACCCGCACGGTTCGGGGCGCTCCAGCATCGCCGCGATGTGGCCGCGCAGCCGCGCACTGCTGGACGGTCGGGCGTTGACCATGCCGAACCGGCTGTCGAACCGCACGGTCTCCAGGTTCAGCTCCACCGCGACGTCCAGGTCGTCCGGCGTCAACGGCCGGATCGCCACCGTCGAACCGCCGTCGTACCCGCGACCGGGCAACCGGGCCGCGGTCACCAGCAGCGGCGCGAAACCGTGCCGCACCAACACGTCCGCCGCCTCGACGGCCCGGCTGGGCACGGTCACCAGCGCGGCCGTGTCGGGGTCGCCCGCGCCGGTCAGCGGCCAGTCGCGCAGCAGGCGGTCCAGGTCCGCGCCGGGGTACCAGTGCAGGGAGTGGGTGCGCAACGCACCCCACGAGGCGTTCAGGTCGTCCTCGGGCAGCTCCGAGAACGAGTACGGGTCGTCCACGGGGGAGATGGCGGGCAGCAGCGGGTCCACCCCGACAGCTAACCCGTCCCGGGCGCAGGTCGCCCACCGTGTAAATCCCGCGCGCCGACCGCGCGTTCGCCGGGAACCCCGGCCGGTCGGTGGACGACGCGCGGTGTGATCGTCATCGCGTCCCGACGACCACCGGGCTCGCCGTGGGCGAGCCGGTGCTCCTCCCCGCCCTACGGAGTCCCGGAGGGTTCCGTAACCGGTTCCGCGACCCGCACCCCGGTCTCCTGGCGGGCACCGCGGCACGGTCGCGCGAACGGGCCGGTCGAGCGGCTGCCGGGCCGTGGCGGGCTGGTCCGGGCCACCGCGGACCAAGATCGCCCGCACCTCTCCGGACGGGCCGTCACGGTGACGCGGAGCCGACTGTTCGTGTGAGCCGATCTGTTACTTGTCGTGGCAATCCGCTACACGACCTGCCATTTCGTCCCCCGACCGGGGTACATTGGCAGCCTTGGAGGGGTCCTGGTCGGTGTTCGGGACCCCTCAGTCACGCCCGGAGCACGTAGGCCGCGACCCGGCCCACCGCGACGACGGCCGACGAGGAGGCTGGATGTCCGACCACGCGTCGGCCACGGCGCCCAGCGCGCCGAACCGGTCCACGAACCGCGCCTTCAGCGTGTTCGCGGTCCTGCTCCTCGTCGCGGGGGCGCTGTCCGCGTTCGTCGTCGGCAACTGGCTGCCCGACACCGAGCCCGACGTCCGGCTGTACTGGACCGGACCGCTGCTGGTGATCGGCTTCCTGCTCGCGGAGCAGCTGGCCATCAACGTCGACGTGCGCAGCGGAGTGGCCTGGACCATCTCGTTCACCGAGATCCCGCTCGTGCTCGGCCTGCTGGTCGCGCCGTTCGAGATCGTGCTCGCCGCGCACGTGGTCGCGGGCGTCGGCACGCTGCTCGGCCGCCGGGTCATCGACCGCGCCGTGTACAACGCGGGCCTGATGTTCATGGAGATCTCGGTGGCCTTCGCGGTCGCCGAGCTCGTCAAGCGCTTCCTCGGCGCGGACGGCCCGTTCTGGGCCGGCGCGTTCGTCGGTACCATCGCGGTTCCGCTGCTGGCCAGCGTGCTCGGCCTGACCGCGCTGCGGGTCATGGGCAAGGGCATGCGGGTCGCGCCGAGCCTGCGCCTGGTGCTCCAGACCCTCGTGGTGGCCCTGCTGAACACCTCCGCGGGCCTGGCCGGCTACGAGATCGCGGACAAGGCGCCGTGGGGCGGCCTGCTGATCGGCCTGGTCTTCCTCGGCATCACGGCGATCTACCTGGCCTACTCCGGCCTGCTGCGCGAGCAGCGCGACCTGGAGGCGCTCAGCGAGGTCTCGTTGCGCGTGGCGCGCTCCGGCCGCCACGCCACCGGACCGCACGGCGCCACCCCGGAAGAGGACGACGGCGCCGGCGAGGACGACGACTGGCAGCTCATCGCGGAACGCATCCGCGAGCAGCTGAACGCCAACCGCGTCGTGCTGCGGCTGCGCACCGACCCGCAGGCGCCGATGCGCACGCTGGTCGCGGGCGAACCGCTCCCGCCGGGCCTGCGCCGCGACGACCCGCGCGTGCTGCGCGAGGACGCCATGCTCCAGCTGCCCGGCACCCACGTGCGGTACTTCCGCATCGTGGAGGCGGGCGAAGAGGTCTCCGAGTCCCTGACCCGCCGCGACGCGCAGGAAGCGCTGGTCGTGCCGCTGCGCGGGGCGACCCAGCTGCTCGGCGCGGTCGAGGTGCACGACCGGCTCAGCCGGTGGCGCGGCTTCGGCAAGGCCGACATCCAGCTGCTGCGCACGCTGGCGAGCCACCTGTCGACCGCAGTGGACAACCGGCGGCTGCTCGCCCGGCTGCGCCACGACGCCTACCACGACCCGCTGACCGGCCTGCTCAACCGGCCCGGCTTCCGCGAGGCCGCCAACGAGCCCATGAACGAGGCCGACGAGGCCGTCGTGGTCCGCATCGACCTGGACGTGCTGTCGACCGTGTCCGACGCGCTGGGCCAGGCGTGGGGCAACCGGATGGTCGTCGCCGCCGGACGTCGGCTGCGCGACGAGCTCGGCCCCGAGGTGCCGCTGGCGAGGCTGGAGGGCGGCGCGTTCGCGGCGCTGCTGCTCGACCGGCAGGCCGAGCGGATCCAGGAGATCGCGGAACGGCTGCGCGCCGCCCTGTCCGTGCCCTACCCGGTCGACCGGCTCACCGTGGAGGCGGGCGCGGTCGTCGGCTGGGCCACCACGGCCGACTGCGAGGTCGAGGACCCGGACCCGGACGCGCTGCTGCAACGCGCGGACGTGGCCGTCCGTGCGACCACGGACAACGAGCCGCTGCGCCAGTACGCGCCGAGCATGGGCCAGATCTTCCTGCGCCGCTTCCAGCTCGTGACCCAGTTCCGGTCCGCGGTGGAGACAGGCCAGATCTCCGTGCACTACCAGCCGAAGGTCGCGCTGCCGAGCCGTCAGGTGGTGGGCGCGGAGGCGCTGGTGCGCTGGAAGCACCCCGAGTTCGGCCGCGTCGACCCGGACGAGTTCGTGCCCGCCGTCGAGGCCACCGGCCTGGTCGACGTGCTCACCGACTTCGTCATGGACAAGGCGCTGGAGCGGGTGCGCCGCTGGATCGACCGCGGGCTGCGGATGTCGATCGCGGTGAACCTGTCCGTGCGCACGCTGGCCGACGAGGAGTTCCCGGACCGGGTGGCGGCCGCGCTCAAGCGCCACGAGGTGCCGCCGGAGCTGCTGACGTTCGAGCTGACCGAGTCCGGCGTGATGGCCGACCCGGAACGCGCGCTGCCGGTCCTGCGGCGGCTGCACGCGATGGGCGTCGTGCTGGCCGTGGACGACTTCGGCACCGGCTACTCGTCGCTGGCCTACCTGAGGCAGCTGCCGGTGGACGAGGTGAAGATCGACAAGAGCTTCGTGCTCGGCATGGGCACGGACCTCGGTGACATGGCGGTGGTGCGCTCGATCGTCGAGCTCGGTCACTCGCTGGGCCTCACGGTGGTCGCGGAGGGAGTGGAGGACGACGCCGCGCGGGACCAGCTCGTCGGGATGGGCTGCGACATCGCCCAGGGCTACCTGATCTCCCGGCCGCTGTCCGAGGACCGCTTCGAGGCGTGGTTGCGGGCGCGAACGGTGCAGGTCAGGGGAGCACGGGATGAGACGGTGCTCACCTTGGTCCACTGAGGGGGACCCCCGATTTCCATCCGGCGGCCGGCCTGTTGTAGAGTTCTCTTGGCTCCGCAAGAGCAAGCCCCTTTAGCTCAGTCGGCAGAGCGTCTCCATGGTAAGGAGAAGGTCTACGGTTCGATTCCGTAAAGGGGCTCAACAACTGGCCGCGGTGCACGAGCATCGCGGCCGTGTTGTGTAAAGCGGTGTAGCTCAGTTGGTAGAGCAAGCGGCTCATAATCGCTGTGTCGCCGGTTCAAGTCCGGCCACCGCTACTCAGTTGGATCCCCGCCAGGCGGTCAGCCCGTACTGGGGAATCGGGGCAGACGAGCTTCAGGAAGGCAAGGACCGTGGCTGCAACCGACGTACGCCCCAAGATCACCCTCGCGTGCGAGGAGTGCAAGCACCGGAACTACATCACCAGGAAGAACCGGCGCAACGACCCGGACCGCCTGGAGATCAAGAAGTTCTGCCCGAACTGCAAGACGCACCGCGCTCACAAGGAAACCCGCTGAGCCGGTAAGCACTTCCGACGAGGCCCGTCCCGGGATCCGGGGCGGGCCTCGTCGCGTATAACCTCCTCGGGTGCCTCTCGACCAGTCGTTCGTCGGACGTTCCTACCCGCCGTCGCCGCCCTACGAGGTCGGCCGCGAGAAGATCCGCGAGTTCGCCGACGCGGTGGGCGAGACCAGCCCGCTGCACCGGGATCCCGAAGCCGCCCGCGCGGCCGGCTACCGCGACGTCATCGCGCCGCCCACGTTCGCGATCATCGTGTCGATGAAGGCCAACGACGTGCTGGTCGACGACCCCGAGCTGGGCCTGGACTACAGCCGCGTCGTGCACGGCGACCAGACCTTCGCCCACCACCGGCCCATCGTGGCGGGCGACCGGCTCACCACCGTGCTGCACGTGGACGGCATCACCTCGCGGATGGGCAACGACATGCTGGCGATCCGGGCCGAGGTCCGCACCGAGGACGGCGAACCGGTCACCACCGGGCGGTGCACCCTCGTGGTGCGGGGGGAGGACGCGTGATCAGCGCAGCGGAGGTCTCCGTCGGCACCGAGCTGCCGCCGCTGTCGGTGCGCATCACCCGCGCCGACCTCGTCCGGTACGCGGGCGCGTCGGGCGACTTCAACCCGATCCACTGGAACGAGCGGTTCGCCCGCGAGGTCGGCCTGCCCGGCGTGATCGCGCACGGGATGCTCACCATGGGCCTGGCCGGCCGGATCGTCACCCAGTGGACCGGCGACCCCGGCGCCGTCGTGGAGTACGGCGTGCGGTTCGGCAGGCCCGTACCGGTGCCTGACGACGACGAGGGCGCGCTGGTGGAGGTCACCGGCAAGGTGACCAAGGTCCTGGAGGACGGGACGTTCAAGGTCAACGTGACGGCCGCGTTCGAGGGCAAGTCCGTGCTCGGCGGCGCGTACGCCCGCGTCCGGCTCCCCGAGGGCTCGTAGCGCCTCTCCGGGCGGCAGGGCGCGCGCTCTCGGGCCCCGCTGAGGGCGCTCCGGCGAATTCGGGACCGGGCCCACTCAGAACCCGCACAGCGCGCTCGTGCGCGCACCGGTGGCCGTGGCCGAGCGTCGTTCGACCTCGGCCACGCTCACCTCGCACGCGACGTCACCGCCGTCCGGCCCGATGGTGACCGTCAGCACGCCGTGCTCGGGCTCGCCCACGGTGATCAGCTCACGGCGCCAGGGCAGCGACGTCACCTCCTCCTGCTGCGTCCCGTCGTCCTGGAACGTCGAGTACGTGACGGTGGCGCGCGCTGCGGTGCCGCTGACGTGGAAGACGACGTGGACCGGCGGGGCCGGCGCCGCGGTCCACAGGACGAGCGCGAGAGCGCCCACCACGAGCGCCGCCGAGGACGCGATCACGAGCCACCTGCGGGCGGGGCGCTCGGGTAGGCCGGACTCCGTCATGTGCTGGGCTCCTCGGGTGAAGATCACTACGGCTGAATAGACCATCGGTGTATTTCTGCTGACGGTTACTCAAGTCACCCGAACGTGTTACAGGCCGTGACGGTGGTCAGGGGATGGCGAGGGTCTTAGCGCCCGACCGGCCGCAGTCGACCCGATCCAGACCGGCCACCGCAGGTGTGAGTCCCACCACACTCAATGATCGCGCCGGCACGCGCACGACGACGAGACCGAGCGGGCGGGAGACAACCGCCGCCAACCCGGTGACGGCGGGGGCCGGGATCCGCCCTTCACTGCACGGTAGTGGTACACATCACAACTACGCACTGTGCTCGGAATTCGTCTCATTACGACGAAAGGCACCCGATCGCGGGTGCCTTTCGTGACGGAGAGTCGGAAGTGCGTGCTACTTGACCTCAGCGAGCAGCTCGGCCATGCGGGTCACGCCGGTCTTCAGGTCGTCGTCGCCCAGCGCGTAGGAGAGCCGCAGGTAGCCGGGGGTGCCGAAGGCCTCACCGGGCACCACGGCGACCTCGGCGTGCTCCAGGATCAGCGCCGCGAGCTGCACCGTGTCGGTGATCGTCGTGCCGCGCAGCTCCTTGCCGATCAGCGCCTTCACCGACGGGTACACGTAGAACGCGCCCTTCGGCGTCGGGCACTCCACGCCGGGGATCGCGGACAGCATGTCGACGATCGTGCGCCGCCGCCGGTCGAACGCCTCGCGCATCTCGTGCGCCGCGTCCAGCGGCCCGGACACGGCCTCCAGCGCGGCCCGCTGCGACACGTTCGCCACGTTCGAGGTCAGGTGCGACTGGAGGTTCGCGGCGGCCTTGACCACGTCGGTCGGGCCGATCAGCCAGCCGACCCGCCAGCCCGTCATCGCGTAGGTCTTCGCCACGCCGTTGAGCACGAGCGTGCGGTCCGCCATCGCGGGCACGGCCACCGGCAGCGACACCGACTCGGCGCCGTCGTACGTCAGGTGCTCGTAGATCTCGTCGGTGATCACCCACAGCCCGTGCTCCAGCGCCCACTCGCCGATCGCGGTGATCTGCTCACGGGTGTAGACCGAGCCGGTCGGGTTGGACGGCGAGCACAGCAGCAGCACCTTGGTCCTCGGGGTGCGCGCCGCCTCCAGCTGCTCCACCGTGACCAGGTAGTCGGTCGACTCGTCCGCCGTGACCTGCACCGGGACGCCGCCGGCCAGCGTGATCGCCTCGGGGTAGGTGGTCCAGTACGGCGCGGGCAGCAGGACCTCGTCGCCCGGGTCCACCAGCGTCGCGAACGCCTGGTAGACGGCCTGCTTGCCGCCGTTGGTGATCAGCACCTGCGCGGCCGTCACCTCGTAGCCCGAGTCGCGCTTGGTCTTCGCGGCTACGGCTTCCCGCAGTTCGGGCAGGCCGGCGGCGGGGGTGTAGCGGTGGTTGCGCGGGTCGGCGCACGCGGCCTGGGCTGCGGCCACGATGGCCTCGGGGGTCGGGAAGTCCGGCTCGCCCGCACCGAAGCCGATCACCGGTCGACCTGCCGCCTTGAGCGCCTTCGCCTTCGCGTCGACCGCGAGGGTGGCGGACTCGGCGATGCCGCCGATCCGCTTGGAGATGCGCGGCTGCTCGGAGGTACTGGTCCCGGTGGTCGTCTCAGGCGTGCCCATGCCGCCAATCGTGGCAGACTGCACAAGCCGGTAAGCCGTCGGCACCCCTTCTGACCGGGCCAGTTGGAAGGAGGGGTACCTGGTGCCGTATGCTTCCGGTCTTGGAACGTCCAGTCGCTGCCTCACGGGCCACGTGAGGAGGGTGCGGGGCGTCTCCAGCCAGGGGGTTCTCGCGTAGAACCCCAAAGGGGTGTAGCTCAACTGGCAGAGCAGCGGTCTCCAAAACCGCAGGTTGCAGGTTCAAGTCCTGTCGCCCCTGCGTCGAAGCGCGATGGTGAGCGGAGGACGGCATGAGCGAGGGCCGCGAGCAGGACCTGCCGGAAGAGCGCGAGGGCGCATCCCGGCCGGTTACCGCCGCAGCGCGGCGCGAGCGCCGTGGTTCCGTGCGTCCGGCGGGCCGCAAGGACTCCGTGGAGGCGAAGAAGGCGGCCGAGGCCGACTCCGACGTCGAGGAGCCCAAGAAGGGCCGGCCCACGCGCTCGCGGGCGGAAGCGGAGAAGGCCCGGGTCGGTTTCTTCGCCCGGATCGTCCGGTACGTCCGCGAGGTGGTCAGCGAGCTGCGGAAGGTCATCTGGCCGACCCGCAAGCAGATGATCACCTACACCGGAGTCGTGTTGGTCTTCGTGGCCTTCATGGTGGCGTTGGTGTTCGGCCTGGATTCGGCCTTCGCCTGGGGCATGTTCAGGGTGTTCGGCTGAGCCGACTCCCTGCCGCCCCCGGTGGCGGCGGACATGCGATTCATGAGAGGAAGCGAGACCCACAGTGACCTCCGACAACGGCGGCGTTGACGCCCAGGAGCTGAACGACCTGACCGACGAGCGTGACTTCGACGGTGGCGTCGAGGACGTCGAGCAGGCGGAGGCGTCGGAGGACACCGAGGAGTCCGCCCCCGTCGAGGCCGAGTCCGGCGGCGACGTCGAGTCCGCGGACGGCGAGTCCGACGAGGACGACGTCGACCCCGACGCCGAAGTCGAGTCCGGTGGTGACATCGAGTCCGGCGGTGACGTCGAGGCCGTCGCCGCCGTGGACATCGACGCCGAGCCCGCGGACCCCGCCGAGGAGATGCGCGAGGCACTGCGGCGCGCGCCCGGCGACTGGTACGTCGTGCACTCGTACGCGGGCTACGAGAACAAGGTCAAGACCAACCTCGAGACGCGCATCCAGACCCTCGACATGGAGGACTTCATCTTCCAGGTCGAGGTGCCGACGGAGGAAGTCACCGAGATCAAGAACGGCCAGCGCAAGCAGGTGCAGCGCAAGGTGCTGCCCGGCTACATCCTGGTCCGGATGGAGCTCAACGACGCCTCGTGGAGCGCGGTGCGCAACACGCCGGGCGTGACGGGTTTCGTCGGCGCGACGTCGAAGCCGTCGCCGCTGACCATCGACGAGGTGCTGAAGTTCCTCCTGCCGCAGGTCGAGCAGAAGCCCGCCGCCGGCAAGAAGAGCGCCACGACCCCGGTGAAGTCGACCGTCGAGGTGGACTTCGAGGTCGGTGAGTCGGTCACCGTCATGGACGGCCCGTTCGCCACGCTGCCCGCGACGATCAGCGAGGTCAACGCGGACGGCCAGAAGCTGAAGGTGCTGGTGTCGATCTTCGGTCGCGAGACCCCGGTCGAGCTGTCGTTCAGCCAGGTCTCCAAGATCTGACCAGGACCACAAGATCTCCGGCTTCCCCGAGCAGGGGGAGCCGGCAGCCACGCTGCGGCTGGCAGGGCCGCGCGCGGACACCGCAATAAAGGAACCGAGATGCCTCCCAAGAAGAAGAAGCTCGCAGCGATCATCAAGCTGCAGATCAAGGCCGGGGCCGCGAACCCCGCGCCGCCCGTCGGTCCCGCGCTGGGTCAGCACGGCGTCAACATCATGGAGTTCTGCAAGCAGTACAACGCCGCGACCGAGTCGCAGCGCGGCACCGTGGTGCCGGTCGAGATCTCCGTGTACGAAGACCGCTCGTTCGACTTCAAGCTCAAGACCCCGCCGGCCGCGAAGCTGATCCTCAAGGCCGCCGGTGTCGAGAAGGGCAGCGGCGAGCCGCACCGCCTGAAGGTCGCCAAGGTGACCATGGACCAGGTGCGCGAGATCGCGCAGACCAAGATGGTCGACCTCAACGCCAACGACATCGACCAGGCGGCGAAGATCATCGCCGGCACCGCCCGTTCCATGGGCATCACCGTCGAAGGCTGACCTCTCTCTTTCGTAGTCGTGGGAGAGCCGAGCGCTGGCTCGTCACCACAACTGATCCACTTAAGGACAGAAGCATGAAGCGCAGCAAGGCGTACAAGAACGCTGCTGAGCTGGTTGACCGGGAGCGGCTCTACTCGCCGCTGGAGGCAGCCAAGCTCGCCAAGGACACTTCCAAGGTGAAGCTGGACGCGACCGTCGAGGTCGCCATCCGGCTCGGCGTCGACCCCCGCAAGGCCGACCAGATGGTCCGCGGCACCGTGAACCTGCCGCACGGTACGGGCAAGACCGCCCGCGTGATCGTCTTCGCCACCGGTGACAAGGCCGCCGAGGCCGAGGCCGCCGGTGCCGACGCGGTCGGCTCCGAGGACCTGATCGAGCGGATCCAGGGTGGCTGGCTCGACTTCGACGCCGCGATCGCCACGCCCGACCAGATGGCCAAGGTCGGTCGCATCGCCCGCATCCTCGGCCCGCGCGGCCTGATGCCGAACCCGAAGACCGGCACCGTGACGCCCGACGTCACCAAGGCCGTCGCGGACATCAAGGGCGGTAAGATCAACTTCCGCGTCGACAAGCAGGCGAACCTGCACCTCGTCATCGGCAAGGTGTCGTTCGACCCGGAGAAGCTGGTCGAGAACTACGCCGCCGCGCTGGACGAGATCCTGCGCGCCAAGCCGTCCGCGGCCAAGGGTCGGTACCTGAAGAAGATCACGGTCTCGACGACGATGGGCCCCGGTATCCCGGTGGACCCGAACCGGACCCGCAACCTGCTCTCCGACGAGGCCACCGTCTGACGGTCCGTCCGAAGCACCTCGAAGCGCCCCTCGGCCTCCCGCCGAGGGGCGCTTCGCGTCAGGGGCACGTGGGCTCGGCCTGGTAGCCGGTGATCGCCCACCCGTTGTTGATCTGCTTGGTGAGCACGAACTTGCCCAGCCTGGGTCCGTTGCGCACCACCAGCGCACAGGAGCTGACCTCGACCGAACCGGACTCTGGCGCGGTCTCCATGGTCTTGGGGAAGCCGAGCTGGCGGTAGGTCGACACGTCGGTCACCTGGCCCCTCAGCTTCGCCACGGCGGCCGCGCAGTCGGAGGCGCCGAAGGCCTCCGCGAAGGCCTTCTTCGGGCCGTCGCCCTTGAAGTACGCGCACGCCCGACCGCCGTCGCCGGTGCCGACTTGCTTGTAGAGATAAGCGACCGTGCCGGAGTTGCCGTACGGGGTGGCCGGCGCGATGACGTTGTTCTCGATGCCGCCGCTGTCCACCGCGACGCTGCCCGGGTCGTCGCCGCCGAAGTACCGGTCGTAGAAGTACGACACGACGAGCAGCACGACCACCAGGTACACCAGCCGCCGGAAGAGCTTGCTGTGCAGCAGCACCTTCCACAGCGGCTTGCGACCCGGCGCGGGCGCGGGCACAGGCACAGGTGGTGGGGTGGCCGGGGGGATGCCGGGCGGTGGGGCGGTGCCCGGCGGCAGGGCCGGGGGCGAGCCGGCGCCCTGGGCCTGCTGGAAGCGCTGGAACTCCTGGAACCGCTGGAACTCCTGGAACTGCCTGAGCTGTTCCGGGTCGACGTCCGGCGGCGGCGGGTTCCTCGGGGGCTCTTCGGTCACGCGTCACATCATGCCCAATTTGGGCGCGGCGGTAGCGCCCTGCTACCGTTGGCGACGGTTCACCAAAGACCGCTGGTCATCCGGATCACCAGTTGCTCCGGAACGAAGGTCCCGCGAAGCGGGCGGCCCGCGCAGGAGAACGAGGAAGACATGAGCGCCCTCGCGCGCTCGTCACGCCCCGTGCTGCTGCGCCGGGGCGTTTTTGCTTTGCGCGGCCCTCTCGGCTCGACCGGCGCGTCACCAAGCCCAGAGAGGAGGCGATCATGGCGAAGCCCAGCAAGGTTTCGGCCGTCGCCGAGCTCACGGACAAGTTCCGTGGAAGCTCGGCCGCTGTCGTGACCGAGTACCGCGGCCTCTCCATGGCGCAGCTCACCACGCTGCGTCGCGCTCTCGGCGCGGGCACCACGTACACCGTTGCGAAGAACACGCTGGTCAAGCGTGCCGCTGAGGACGCGGGCGTCGAGGGCCTCGAGGCCCTGCTCGTCGGTCCGACCGCCATCGCCTTCGTCGAAGGCGAACCGGTCGACGCGGCTAAGGCCCTGCGTGACTTCGCGAAGGACAACAAGGCCCTGGTCATCAAGGGCGGCTACATGGACGGCCGCCCCCTCTCGGTCGACGAGGTCTCCGCGATCGCGGACCTCGAGAGCCGTGAGGTGCTGCTCGCCAAGCTGGCGGGCGCGATGAAGGGCAACCTGGCCAAGGCCGCGGGTCTGTTCAACGCCCCGGCTTCCCAGGTCGCTCGCCTGGCTGCTGCCCTCCAGGAGAAGAAGGCCGCGGAGGCGCCTGCCGCCGCCGAGGCCGACGCTCCGGCCGAAAGCTGATCACACCCAGAAACTCCGCGTCCCGGCCGCAGTTCGGGCGTTGAAAGAGAAAGGACCGCCATCATGGCGAAGCTCAGCACCGAAGAGCTGCTCGACGCGTTCAAGGAGATGACCCTCCTGGAGCTCTCGGCCTTCGTGAAGGAGTTCGAGACCACCTTCGAGGTCACGGCCGCCGCTCCGGTCGCCGTTGCCGCCGCTGCCGGCCCGGCCGGTGCCGCTGCCCCCGCCGAGGAGGAGAAGGACGAGTTCACCGTCGTCCTCGAGGGCGCCGGCGACAAGAAGATCCAGGTCATCAAGGTCGTCCGCGAGGTCGTCTCGGGCCTGGGCCTGAAGGAGGCCAAGGAGCTGGTCGAGTCCGCTCCGAAGCCGCTGCTGGAGAACGTGGCGAAGGACGTCGCCGACGCGGCCAAGGAGAAGCTCGAGGCCGCCGGCGCCAAGATCTCGCTCAAGTGATCTAGCGTTACGCCGTCGAGAAGGGGGGGGCCCGCCCCCGGGGGGGCCGCGGGGGGGTGGGTTG
>NZ_JBFAAX010000042.1:17353-28177 GCF_040639995.1 Actinosynnema sp. NPDC023658
GCACGCCGCCCGCGGCGCTCTGCGCGTAGTCCGGCCGGCCGCCGACGACCAGGCTGGTCGGCCGGCGATCTTGACCGCCTCGACGGGCTTGGCCCACGATCGGGTGCCGGCGCGGAGGGTGACGGCATGAGGCTGCTCACACCGTTACCCATCCGAGACCGCCTTAACCCAACTGGTGAGTAACCACGACGGGGCGGCCTCGTTGCACCGGTATGACGCCGGCCTGTCCGGCGTCGGGGAACGGGCCGTTGACCAGGAGGTGCGATGGGCGTCGAGGTGGTCGTCGAGGGCCTGACCAAGTCCTTCGGCAAGCAGACCATCTGGCGGGACGTCACGCTCACCCTCCCGCCGGGCGAGGTCAGCGTGATGCTCGGACCGTCGGGCACGGGCAAGTCGGTGTTCCTGAAGTCGCTGGTCGGCCTGCTGAAACCGGAGCAGGGCAAGATCGTCATCAACGGCGTGGACCTGGTCCGCTGCTCCGAGCACAAGCTCTACGAGATCCGGAAGCTGTTCGGCGTCCTGTTCCAGGACGGCGCGCTGTTCGGCTCGATGAACCTCTTCGACAACGTCGCCTTCCCGCTGCGCGAGCACACCCGCAAGACCGAGGCCGAGGTCCGGCGCATCGTGCTGGAGAAGATGGAGATGGTCGGCCTCGTCGGCGCGGAGAAGAAGCTCCCCGGCGAGATCTCCGGCGGCATGCGCAAGCGCGCCGGCCTGGCCCGCGCCCTCGTGCTGGACCCCGAGATCATCCTGTGCGACGAGCCGGACTCGGGCCTCGACCCGGTCCGCACGGCCTACCTGAGCCAGCTGCTGATCGACCTGAACTCGCAGATCGACGCGACGATCCTGATCGTCACGCACAACATCACGGTGGCCCGTACGGTCCCGGACAACCTCGGCATGCTGTTCCGTCGCGAACTGGTCATGTTCGGCCCCCGCGAGGTGCTGCTGACCAGCGACGAACCGGTCGTCGAGCAGTTCCTCAACGGCCGCCGCATCGGACCGATCGGCATGTCGGAGGAGAAGGACCAGGCCACGATGGCCGCCGAGCTCGCGCACCGCGACGCCGGTCACGCCGACGGCCCGCCCGACGAGGACGTGCGCGGCGTGGTGCCGCAGCTGGAGCCGACGCCCGGCCTGCCGCCGCGCGGCGCGGTGCGGCGGCGCAAGGACCGGGTGATGAGCATCCTGCACACGCTGCCGCCCGAGGCGCAGCAGGGGATCATCGAGAGCCTCACCCCCGAGGAACGTGCCCACTACCGGGTGATGGCGGACGCCGCCGACCGGACCGGCCCGATCTCGGCCGACCCGATCACGCCGAGTCCGTGGCCCCGGCAGGGGGGCGTGCTGTGAGCGCGCCCGCGGCGTTCCCCGGCGTGGGGGCGCTGCGCGAGACGGGGCGGATGTTCGCCCTGGGCATCGACGTGGTCCGCAACACGTTCCGCCGCCCGTTCCAGCTGCGGGAGTTCATCCAGCAGTGCTGGTTCGTGGTGAGCGTGACGGTGCTGCCGACGGCCCTGGTGTCGATCCCGTTCGGCGCGGTGATCGCGTTGCAGATCGGCTCGCTGACCCGGCAGATCGGCGCGCAGTCGTTCACCGGCGCGGCGAGCGTGCTGGCGATCATCCAGCAGGCCAGCCCGATCGTGACGGCGCTGCTCATCGCGGGCGCGGGCGGTTCAGCGATCTGCGCCGACCTCGGCTCGCGCACGATCCGCGAGGAGATCGACGCCATGGAGGTGCTGGGCGTCTCCGCGATCCAGCGCCTGGTCGTGCCGCGCGTGCTGGCCGCGATGCTGGTGAGCGTGCTGCTCAACGGCATGGTCAGCGTCGTCGGCGTGATGGGCGGCTACTTCTTCAACGTGATCCTGCAGGACGGCACGCCCGGCGCGTACCTGGCGAGCTTCAGCGCCCTCGCGCAGCTGCCGGACCTGTGGATCTCCGAGATCAAGGCGTTGATCTTCGGGTTCATCGCGGGCATCGTCGCCGCCTACCGGGGGCTCAACCCGGCGGGTGGTCCGAAGGGCGTTGGCGACGCGGTCAACCAGGCCGTGGTCATCACGTTCCTGCTGCTGTTCTTCGTGAACTTCGTCCTCACCACGATCTACCTCCAGGTCGTCCCGGCGAAGGGGAGCTGAGATGGCCCCGATGAACGACCGGTTCCGCAAGGCGGCGAACGCGCCGCTGAGCGTGCTGGACACCTTCGGCGACCAGCTGTGGTTCTACATCCGCGCGCTGTGCTGGACGCCGCGCACGCTGACCCGCTACCTGCGCGAGACGCTGCGGCTGCTGGCCGAGGTGAGCTTCGGGTCGGGCGCGCTGGCCGTCATCGGCGGCACGATCGGCGTGATGGTCGGCCTGTCGGTGTTCACCGGCACGGTCGTGGGCCTGCAGGGCTTCACCGCGCTGAACCAGATCGGCACGTCGGCGTTCGCGGGCTTCGTGTCCGCGTACTTCAACACCCGCGAGATCGCGCCGCTGGTGGCGGGCCTGGCCCTGAGCGCCACCGTGGGCTCGGGCTTCACCGCGCAGCTGGGCGCGATGCGGATCTCCGAGGAGATCGACGCGCTGGAGGTCATGGGCATCCCCAGCCTGCCGTTCCTGGTCACCACGCGGATCATCGCGGGCTTCGTCGCGATCATCCCGCTGTACGTGATCGGCCTGCTCACCTCGTACCTGGCGGCCCGGCTGATCACGGTCGAGTTCTACGGGCAGTCGGCGGGCACCTACGACCACTACTTCAACCTGTTCCTACCCCCGATCGACGTGCTCTGGTCGTTCGGCAAGGTGCTCGTCTTCGCCGTGGTGATCATCCTGACGCACTGCTACTACGGCTACCGCGCCAGCGGCGGCCCGGCGGGCGTCGGTGTCGCGGTCGGCCGCGCGGTGCGCACCGCGATCGTCACGACGAGCCTGCTCGACTTCTTCCTGAGCATGGCCATCTGGGGCACCACGACGACGGTGAGGATCGCGGGATGACGGCCGACGGGCTGAAGCGCCGGTCCCTGGGCGTCGTGTTCATCGTCGTCATCGCCCTGTTCCTGTGGTTCACCGTGGCGATGTACAACCACGCGTTCACCGAGGTCGTGAAGGTGACGCTGAAGACCGACCGGGTCGGCAACCAGCTGCTGATCGACTCCGACGTCAAGGTCCGCGGCATGGTCGTCGGCCAGGTGCAGACCATCCGGACCTCGGGCGACGGCGCGGAGCTCGACCTCGCGCTCGACCCCGAGCAGGTCCGGCACATCCCGGCCAACGTCTCCGCCCGGCTGCTGCCGAAGACCCTGTTCGGGGAGCGGTACGTGAACCTGGTGGTGCCGTCGGACGCGGACGCGCCGCTGGCCGAGGGCGACGTCATCGAGCAGGACCGCTCCAGCAGCGCCATCGAGCTGGAACGCGTCCTCGACGACCTGATGCCGGTGCTCCAGGCGGTGCAGCCGGAGAAGCTGTCCACCACGCTGACCGCGATGTCGCAGGCGTTGGAGAACCGCGGCAAGCCGCTGGGCGAGACGCTGGTGCAGCTCGACGCCTACCTGGGTGAGTTCAACCCCCAGCTGCCCCGGCTCAAGGAGGGCATCAGCCGCCTCGCGGACGTCTCGAACGTCTACGCGGACGCCGCCCCCGACCTGGTGCAGGCGCTGTCCGACGCCACCGTCACCAGCCGCACGCTGGTCGAGCAGCGGGACAACCTGCTGGCGATGTACGGCACGCTGACCACCACGGCGCTCGACCTGAACAGCTTCCTCGCGGTGAACAAGAACAACCTGATCCGGCTGGCCGACGTGAGCGAGCCGACGCTGGAGCTGCTGGCGAAGTACGCGCCCGAGTACCCGTGCCTGCTCAAGGGCCTCTCCGAGTTCAAGCCGATCATGGACCAGGTGTTCGGCAAGGGCACGGACGAGCCCGGCCTGCACATCACGCTGGAGATCACCGCCAACCGCGGCAAGTACGAGCCGGGCAAGGACGACCCGGAGTACGCCGACAAGCGCGGCCCGCGCTGCTACGACATCGTGCCGCGGCCGGACCCGTTCCCCCAGTACCCGCCGGAGGGCCCGGTCAAGGACGGCTCGACGTCGCCGCCCGCCGGGCGCGTGGCCTCCGACGGCGTGCTGCCGCCCGACGCCGGGGTGATCAAGTCCGGCACGACGTCGCCGTCGTCGTTCGGCGGCGTGCCGACGCTGGCGAACTCGCCGCAGGAGCAGGACTTCCTGGCCGCGCTGCTCGCGCCGCAGTTCGGGATGACCGAGCGGGAGATGCCGAGCTTCACCGCGCTGCTGCTCGGCCCCCTGTACCGGGGCGCGGAGGTGACGGCATGAGGTCCCTGGCCGCACCGCTGGTCAAGCTGGCCGTGTTCGCCGCGATCACGATCCTGGCGACGACGTTGCTCGCGGTGACCATCTCGAACGTCAACTTCGCCGGCGCGACCTCCTACACCGCCCGGTTCACCGACGTGACGGCGCTCAACGAGGGCGACGACATCCGGATCGCGGGCGTGCGGGTCGGCCAGGTCGACGACATCCGGGTGGTCGACCGGCGGCTGGCCGAGGTGGAGTTCTCGCTGGAGGGCGACCGGACGCTGCCCGCGTCGGTCACCGCGACGATCAAGTACCGCAACCTCGTCGGCCAGCGGTACATCTCGCTGGAGCAGGGTGCCGGTGACGCGTCCGCGCTCGCCCCGGGCGCCGTCATCCCGCTGGAGCGCACCAAGCCGGCGCTCGACCTGACCGTGCTGTTCAACGGCTTCAAGCCGCTGTTCCAGGCGTTGAACCCGGACGACGTCAACCAGCTGTCCGGCGAGATCATCAAGGTGCTCCAGGGCGAGGGCGGCACGATCGACGGCCTGCTGCGCCACACCGCGTCGCTGACGTCCTCGCTGGCGAGCCGCGACCAGGTGATCGGTGAGGTCATCACCAACCTCAACGCCGTGCTGGACACCGTCAACTCGCGCTCCGAGCAGGTGTCCACGCTGGTCACGACGTTGCAGGAGCTGACGACGGGCCTGGCGGGCGACCGGCAGCCGATCGGTGACGCGATCAGCGCCATGGGCGAGCTGACCACGACGACCGCCGACCTGCTCGACCAGGCGCGGCAGCCGTTGAAGGACGACATCGCGAACCTGGGCCTGGTGTCGCAGACGTTGGCGGACAACGAGGCGGTCGTGGAGGGCGTCCTCCAGCGCCTGCCGACCAAGATCGAGGCGATGTCGCGGACCGCGTCCTACGGGTCGTGGTTCAACTTCTTCCTGTGCGAGGGCACCGGCCAGGTCGCCGTGCCGCCGATCATCACGAAGCCGATCCCGATCACGGCCCTGCCGGTCACCCAGCCGAGGTGTCGCCGATGAAGACCAGACGCAACCCGGTGACCGTCGGCGCGGTGAGCCTCACCGTGATCGCGCTGCTGCTGCTCGCCGCCTTCAACTCCGACGACCTGCCGATCATCGGCGGCGGCACGACCTACTCGGCCGAGTTCACCGAGGCCGCGGGCCTGGTCCCGGCCAACGAGGTGCGGGTGGCCGGCGTCAAGGTCGGCAAGGTGACGAAGGTCGAGCTCGACGGCGACAAGGTGAGGGTGTCGTTCCGGGTGCGCGACGCCTGGGTGGGCGACCGCACGACCGCCGTGATCCGGATCAAGACCCTGCTCGGGCAGAAGTTCCTGGCGCTGGACCCGCAGGGGTCGCAGCCGCTGGACCCGGGCGTGCCGATCCCGCGTGAGCGCACCCTGTCGCCGTACGACGTGCAGGAGGCGTTCAACGGCCTGGCGTCCACGGTCGAGCAGATCGACACCAAGCAGCTCGCGGACAGCTTCGGGGTGCTCTCCGAGACCTTCCAGGGTTCGGCCGAGAGCGTGCGCGGCGCGTTGGACGGCCTGTCGGCGCTGTCGAAGACGATCTCGTCGCGCGACGAGCAGCTGGCGCAGCTGCTGGCCAACACCAACCAGATCACCAAGACCCTGTCCGACCGCAACGAGCAGTTCGAGAAGCTGCTCGCGGACGGCAACCTGCTGCTGGAGGAGCTGCGCAAGCGGCGGGCCGCGATCGGGGCCCTGCTCACCGGCACCCGTCAGCTGTCCGCGCAGCTGTCCGGCCTGGTCGCGGACAACTCCGCCCAGCTGCGGCCCGCGCTGGAGCAGCTGGACCGGGTCACCACGATGTTGCAGCGCAACCAGGACTCGCTCGACCGCAGCCTCGCGCTGATGGGTCCGTTCTTCCGGGTGTTCGCCAACACGCTGGGCAACGGCCGCTGGTTCGACGTCTACATCTGCGGCCTGCTGCCACCGTCGGTGAACCTCGGCGTGGTCGGCTTCAACGAAGAGGGCTGCCTCCCGCCGGGCGTGCAGCGGCAACCCCCCAACGGCGCCGCTCCGGCCGTGTCCGATCCCGCCGGGGAGGGGAACTGATGGCGACGACGAGAGCAGGCCGTGACCTGGCCCGCGCGGTGGCGATCGCGTGCGTGCTGGCGCTGGTGGTCGCGGGGGCGCTGTGGTGGGTGTTCGAGGGCGCCAACAGCCGCCGGTTGACCGCGCTGTTCGGCGCGGCCGTCGGCGTCTACCCGGGCTCGGACGTGCGGGTGCTCGGCGTCCGGATCGGCACCATCGACGAGGTCGAGCCGCAGGGCGAGCTGGTGAGGGTCGTGATGTCGGTCGACCGCTCCGTGCAGGTCCCCGCGGACGCGCAGGCGGTCGTGGTCGCGCCCAGCGTGGTCAGCGACCGGTACGTGCAGCTCGCCCCCGCCTACACCGGCGGCGAGGCGATGGGCGACGACGCGACCATCCCGCGCGAGCGCACCGCCACCCCGGTCGAGCTGGACGAGCTGTACGCGAGCCTGAACGAGCTGACCACCGCGCTCGGCCCGAACGGGGCGAACAAGGAGGGCGCGCTGTCGGACCTGCTCGACTCGGCGGCCGGCAACCTCCAGGGCAACGGCCAGGCGCTCGGTGACACCATCAAGCAGCTCGGTGACGCCACCCGCACGCTGTCCGGCTCGAAGGACGACCTGTTCGGCACCGTGGACAACCTGCAGAAGTTCACCGGCATGCTGGCCGCGAACGACAGCCAGGTGCGCGACCTGAACCGGCAGCTGGCCGACGTCGCCGGGTTCCTCGCGGACGAGCGGGAGAACCTGGGCGGCGCGCTGAACGAGCTGGCCACCGCGCTCGGCCAGGTGCAGGGCTTCATCCAGGACAACCGGGCCGCGCTCAAGTCCAACGTGGACAAGCTCGCCGGCATCACGCAGGTCCTCGTGGACCAGCGCGCGTCGCTGGCCGAGGCGCTGGACGTCGGGCCGCTGGCCCTGGGCAACCTCCAGAACGCCTACAACGCGGCCTCCGGCACGCTCGACACCAGGGCGGACCTGAACGAGCTGAACCAGCCGCCGATCGTGCTGGTCTGCAAGCTGATCCAGGGCATCGAGCCGGGACGGGTGCCGGGCGCGCTGTCCGAGACGTGCCGTCAGCTGGAACCCCTGCTCACCGGCGCGGTGCCGCTGAAGACGCCCGCGGAAGTGCTGACCGACCTGTCCCAGGGCAAGCTGCCGCTGCCCCTGCCGCTCGCGGGGGTGCCCCGGTGAGGATTGTGCGAACCGGTGCGCTCGTGGCGGGCGCGGTGGCGTTGACGGTCCTGGCCGGGTGCGGCTCGGGCGGCTTCGACGGCGTCTACAACATGCCGCTGCCCGGCGGCGCGGACGTCGGGGACCGGCCGTACGCGGTGAAGGTGCAGTTCCGGGACGTGCTGGACCTGGTGCCGCAGGCGGGCGTGAAGGTCAACGACGTGCCCGTCGGGCGGGTCGACCGGATCGACCTGGGCGGGGACGGCTGGACCGCCGAGGTGACCGTGCTGGTCAACGGCGACGTGCGGCTGCCCGGCAACGCCGTCGCCCGGCTGCGCCAGTCCGCGCTGCTCGGTGAGAAGTACGTGGAGCTGGCCGGGCCCGCCGAGGGGCGCGAAGAAGGCGCCCTGGGCGACGGCTCGGTCATCCCGGTCGAGCGGACCAACCGCAACCCCGAGGTCGAAGAGGTCTTCGGCGCGCTGTCCATGCTGCTCAACGGCGGTGGCATCGCCCAGCTCCAGGACATCAGCCGGGAGCTGAACGCGGCCCTGGAGGGCAACGAGCCGCAGATCCGGTCGCTGCTGGACAACCTGAACCACCTGGTCGGTGACCTCGACTCGCACAAGGGCGAGATCACCCGCGCGCTGGACGGCCTCAACCGGCTCGGCGGCACGCTCAACGCCCAGCGCGACCAGATCACCGGCGTCCTGGACGGGCTGGAGCCGGGCCTGAAGGTGCTCAGCGAGCAGCGCACCCAGCTGGTGACGCTGCTGCAGTCGCTGGACGCGCTGTCCGACGTCGCGGTCGACACGGTGAACAGGTCCAAGGACGACGTCGTGGCGGACCTGAAGGCGTTGACGCCGACGTTGCAGAAGCTGGTCGAGTCGGGCACGAACCTGCCCAACGCCTTCGAGCTGCTGCTGACCTACCCGTTCCCGGACTCGGCGCTGGACTCCATCAAGGGCGACTACACGAACCTGTACGCCGACATCGACCTGGACCTCGGCTCGATCGTGGACAACCTGGGCCGGTCGCGGCAGTCGCCGCTGCCGTCCCTGGGCCTGCCCGGCATCGACGGCAACGCGCCGTCCCTGCCGCTGCCCCTGCCGAACCTGCCGCTGCCCGGCGTCGGGGGCACGTCGGGGCTGGGCGACCTGCTCGGCGGACTGCTCGGAGGTGGCCGGTGATCCCCGGTCGGATCAAGCTCCAGATCGGCGCGTTCGTGCTGATCGCACTGGTCGGCGTGAGCTACGTCGGCGCCCGGTACGTCGGGCTCGGCCGGCTGGTCGGCTCGTCCGGGTACGTGGTGACGATGCAGCTCGCGGACTCCGGCGGCGTGTTCACCAACGGCGAGGTCACCTACCGCGGCGTGGCCGTCGGCCGGGTCGGGCAGATGCGGTTGACCGCCGACGGGCTGGAGGTCGACCTCGACATCGACCCGGACGCGCCCGCCATCCCCGCCGACCTGGAGGCCGTGGTCGCCAACCGGTCCGCCGTCGGCGAGCAGTTCGTCGACCTGCGCCCGCGCGGCGAGGACGGGCCGTACCTGGAGGCCGGGTCGGTGATCCCCCGGTCCGCGACGAAGACCCCGCCGCCGGTGGACGACCTGCTGACCAACCTCGACGCGTTCGCGAAGTCGGTGCCGACGGACTCGCTGCGGACCGTGGTGGACGAGCTGGACCTGGCGTTCAACGGCACCGGGCCGGACCTGCAGGTGCTGCTGGACAACACGAGGTCGTTCACCCAGGCGGCGACCGACCACCTGCCGCAGACCAAGGCGTTGATCGACAGCGGGCTGGTCGTGCTGAACACGCAGGCCGCGCAGGGCGGCGCGATCAGGTCGTTCTCCGCCGACCTGAGGTCGCTGGCCGACCAGCTGAAGAACTCCGACGCCGACCTCCGCCGGCTCATCGGGGTGTCGCCGCAGGCCGCCGAGCAGGTGTCGGCGCTGCTGCGCGAGACCGGGCCGAACCTGGGCGTGGTGCTGGCCAACCTGCTGACCACCGGGAACATCCTGGTCACGCGGCTGGACGGGCTGGAGCAGATCGCCGTGACCTACCCGATCATCGTCGGCGGCGGGTTCACCGTGGCCAAGGGCGACGGCACGGGCGCGCACTTCGGGCTGGCCCTGAACGTGTTCGACCCGCCGCCGTGCACGGTCGGCTACGACAGCACCGCGATCCGGCAGGGCACCGACACCAGCCAGGCCGCCTTCAACACGCAGGCCTACTGCGCCCTGGCACCCGGTAGTGCCACCGGCGTGCGAGGTGCGCAGAACGCGCCTTACGGTGGCACCCCGGCCACGACGCCCACCGGTGACGCGACGTCGCAGCCGGGTCGGGAGCCGACCGCGGGTCAGGCCGCCGACGTGCCGCTGCTGACCAGCCTGGGGCAGTTGCTCGGTCTGCCGGGCTGAGGAGAGGGACTGGCGATGGACGTTCGACGGTGGGTGCTGCCGGTCGCGGCCGTGCTCGCGGTGCTGGCCGCCGGTTACGCGGTGTGGGCCGGCGTGTCGTGGTGGAGCGCGTCGGCCAACGACTCGGTGGCGTTCTCGCGGGAGCGGGAAGAGGTGCTGCGGGTCGGGCAGGTCGGCATCGCGAACTTCACCACCCTCGACTACAAGAAGGTCGACGAGGACCTGAACCGGTGGCTGGAGTCGTCCACCGGCGAGCTGCGCTCGGAGGTCGAGGAAGGCCGGGACACCCGCAAGAAGCAGATCCAGGACGCCAAGACGGTGACCGTGAGCCGGGTGCTCGACGCGGCCGTCACCGAGCTGGACTCGCGGGCCGGGAAGGCGCACCTGATCGCCGTCGTGGAGACCACCGTCACGCCGGAGGGCGGGCAGTCGGTGAAGAAGGTCAACCGGTACCAGACGGACCTGACCCGCACCGACGGCGGTTGGAAGCTCAGCGCGCTGGGGCCGGTCGCCGCCGGCGGCGCGTGAACCGAGGAGATGACGTCAGTGCCACCGTCCCGCCGCCGCCCCGTCCCAACCACGCCGACCACCCGGCCCCGCGTCGCCGGCCTGCGCAACCGCCCGGAGCAGGGCGCGACGCCCGCCGACGCCCCTGACGTCCGGCCCACCGACGCCGACGCCCGGGTCACCGACGCCCCGCCTGCCGCCGTCGAGCCTGCGGCCGAGCCCGTCACCTCCGAGCCCACCACCGCCGGGGCGACCGCCGCCCAGCGCACCACCGAGCCCACCGGCAGCGAGCCCGCCGACGCCGGGGCCGACACCGCCGAGCCCGTCGACGAGTCGGCGGAACCCGGGTCGGACGACGCC
>NZ_JBFAAX010000043.1:0-27059 GCF_040639995.1 Actinosynnema sp. NPDC023658
CCGGCGAGGCGGAAGTCCTGTGGCGACCGGACCCCGACCGGGTCCGCGAGAGCAGGATGACCGCGTTCCGCTCCTGGCTCGCTTCGTCGAAGGGCACCCGAACCCATGTCAAATCGGGCCTCGGTGGGCCGTTGCGGATCCGATCAAGTGGGGTTATCGGGGTGGGCCTCGGTGGGGTGGTGGGGTTTGTCTGAACCGATTGAGCCTGGCTGTTACCGGAAGTAACGCCTAATCTGCTGTCTCATGGGTGAACTCGTCGGTAACAAGACCGACTACGACGTCGTCGTGGTCGGCTCGGGGTTCGGTGGCAGCGTCGCCGCGCTCCGGCTCACCGAGAAGGGCTACCGGGTGGCCGTCGTCGAGGCAGGCCGCCGGTTCGCCGACGACGAGTTCGCGGAGACGTCCTGGGACCTGCGGCGGTACCTGTGGGCGCCCGCGCTCGGCTGCTACGGCATCCAGCGCATCCACGCCTTGCGCAGCGTGATGGTGCTGGCCGGGGCGGGGGTCGGGGGTGGGTCGCTGGTGTACGCCAACACGCTGTACCGGCCGCTCAAGCCGTTCTACCAGGACCGGCAGTGGGCGCACATCACCGACTGGGAAGCCGAGCTGGCCCCGTTCTACGACCAGGCGAGCCGGATGCTGGGCGTGGTGGAGAACCCGACGACCACGCCGTCCGACGTGGTGATGCAGCAGGTCGCGCGGGACATGGGGGTGGCCGACACCTACCACCCGACGCCGGTCGGCGTGTTCTTCGGCGAGCCGGGCAAGCCGGCCGAGGACCCGTACTTCGGTGGCGCGGGCCCGAGCCGGACCGGGTGCACGCAGTGCGGCGCGTGCATGTCCGGTTGCCGGGTCGGCGCGAAGAACACCCTGGTCAAGAACTACCTGTACCTGGCCGAGCGCAACGGCGCGCAGGTGCTGCCGCTGACCACCGTGACCGACTTGCGCCAGGCGCCGGACGGCACGTGGGCGGTCGGCACGCGGCGGACCGGCGGCAAGCTGCGCAGGGGCCGCCGCACGATCACCGCGGGCCAGGTGGTGCTGGCCGCCGGCACGTGGGGCACCCAGCAGCTGCTGCACCGGATGCGGGCCGAGGGCGCGCTGCCGAAGATCTCACCCAAGCTCGGTGAGCTGACCAGGACGAACTCCGAGTCGATCATCGGCGCGGCCCGGTTCACGGTGGACGAGGAGCGCAACTTCAGCGAGGGCGTGGCGATCACGTCGTCCATCCACCCGGACGAGCAGACCCACATCGAGCCGGTGCGCTACGGCAAGGGCAGCAACGTCATGGGGCTGCTCCAGACCCTCGCCACGGACGGCGCGAAGTCGACGCCCCGCGTCCTGCAGTTCCTGCTCCAGGCGGTCCGGCACCCGCTGCGGCTGGCGCGGCTGATGTCGGTGCACCGGTGGAGCGAGCGGACGGTGATCCTGCTGGTGATGCAGAGCCTGGACAACTCCATCACCACGTTCACCAAGAAGGGCCTGTTCGGGCGCAAGCTGACCTCGAAGCAGGGGCACGGCGAGCCGAACCCGACGTTCATCCCGGCCGGTCACGAGGCGAACCTGCGGGCGGCCGAGCACATCGGCGGCATCCCGGGCGGCACCTGGGGCGAGCTGTTCGACATCCCCCTGACCGCCCACTTCATCGGCGGCTGCCCGATCGGGTCGGACGACCGCAGCGGCGTCATCGACCCGTACCACCGGGTCTACGGCTACCCGGGCCTGTCGGTGGTGGACGGCGCGGCGATCTCGGCCAACCTGGGCGTGAACCCGTCGCTCACCATCACCGCGCAGGCCGAGCGCGCGTTCTCGGTGTGGCCGAACAAGGGGGAGCCCGACCAGCGCCCCGACCAGTCCGCGGGCTACCGGAGGATCGCGCCGGTGCCGCCGCGCGACCCCGCCGTCCCGGCCGACGCCCCCGGTGGCCTGCGGCTGCCGATCGTGGAGGTCAAGTCGACCTGATCGCCCTATGGTGGGTCGTGTGGTCACGAAGCCGTTCGCGTCCAGCACCGACCTCGCGCCCAAGGACGAGGAGTTCGTCGAACTAGCCGAAGGCGTCTACGCCCTCACCGCCGAAGGCGACCCGAACGTCGGCGCGATCGAGGGCGAGGACTTCCTCGTCTGCGTCGAGGCCCGTGCCACTCCGAGAGCCGCCGGCCGTTGGCTGGACCTGCTCCGCGAGCGCACCGACAAGCCCGTCCGCCACCTGGTCCTGAGCCACTACCACGCGGTGCGGACGCTGGGCGCGAGCGCTTTCGACGCCGCCGAGGTCATCGCGCACGAGAACACCCGGGCGCTGATCGCGGAACGCGGTCGGGAGGACTGGCTCAGCGAGTACGGCCGCATGCCCCGGCTGTTCGAGGAACCCGAGGGCATCCCCGGCCTGACCTGGCCGACGGTCACCTTCTCCGACCGCCTCACGATCCCGCTCGGCGGCGACCGGGGCGAGGTGGAGCTGCGCTTCTGCGGACGCGGCCACACCGCGGGCGACGTCGTGGTCTGGCTGCCGCACCAGCGCATCCTGTTCGCCGGTGACCTGGTCGAGTCCCAGGCCGCCCTCTACACCGGTGACGCGTTCCACGACGAGTGGGCCACCTCCACGCTGGACCGCGTCGCCGCCCTGGGCGCGGAGCAGCTCGTCGGCGGTCGGGGGAGGCCTGCCCGCGACCGGACCGAGGTCGACGCGGCCATCGCCCAGTCGCGGCACTTCCTGGACGAGCTGCGCCGCACGGTCGGCACGGTGCACCTGCGCGGCGGCACGGTGAAGGAGGCGTTCGAGGCCGCGCACGCCGCGCTGGCGCCGCGCTACGGCCGTTGGCCGATCTTCGAGCACTGCCTGCCGTTCGACGTGCAGCGGTACTGGGACGAGTGCGACGGCGTGGACTGGCCGCGGATCTGGACCGCCGAACGGGACCGCGAGGTGTGGGCGGCCCTGCAGTGACACCGGTGCTGGTCGTGGGCGCGGGGCCGGTGGGGCTGACCACCGCGCTCCTGCTGGCCCGGGCGGGCGTCCCCACGACCGTCCTGGAAGCCGCCGAACGCCACCGGGCCGTCGGCAGCCGATCCATCTGCGTGCACCGCGACGTGCTGAACATCCTCGAACGCGTCGGTGTGGGCCGATCCGTCGTGGACGCGGGCGTCACCTGGTACCGGGGCCGCACCTACTTCCGCGACCGCGAAGTGCTCACCGTCGAACTCCCGCGCACCGAGGGCTTCCCCCCGTTCGTCAACACGCCGCAGACCACCGTCGAACGAATCCTGCTCGCCAAGGCCCGCCGGGAACCGCTGATCACCCTCCACCACTCCCAACGGGTCGAACGCGTGCACCAGAGCGACCACGTCACCGTGCACACCGGGACCGACGCCTTCGAGGGCACGCACCTCGTGGCCGCCGATGGCGCCCACTCCACCGTGCGCGACCTGCTCGGCATCCCGTTCGACGGCCACTCGTTCAGCGACCGGTTCGTCATCGCGGACATCAGGGTCGACCTGGGCCACCCCGAGCCGGAGCGCCGCTTCCACTTCGACCCGCCGTGGCACCCCGGCCGCCAGGTCCTGATCCACCCGCAGCCCGACGGCGTGCACCGCGTCGACTGGCAGGTCCCCGAGGACTTCGAGCTGACCCCCGACCACGTCCGCGCGGTCGTCGGTGACCGCCCGCACGAGGTCCTCTGGCAGTCCACCTACCGCTTCCACCAGCGCCGAGCCGCCCGCTTCCGCGTCGGGCGCGTCCTGCTGGCGGGCGACGCGGCCCACGTCATGAGCCCGTTCGGCGCCCGCGGCCTCAACTCCGGCATCTGCGACGCCGACAACGCGGCGTGGAAGATCGCCCTCGACCGCGCCGGCGGGGCAGGGCCCCTCCTGCTGGAGTCCTACCACCACGAACGCGCGGCCGCCGCCGACGAGAACCTCCGCGTCACCGAGCGGACGATGCGCTTCCTCGTGCCGCAGACCCCCGCCGACCACGCCCACCGCCGCTACGCGCTGGAGCACGGCCTCACCGAGGAGATCGACTCCGGCAAGCTCTTCGAGCCCTTCGCCTACCGCGACTCACCGCTGACCACCAACGGTGACGGCGGACTGCGCCCGGACACCCACCGCTACGGCCCGGGGTTCACCATCGAGCAGGACGCCCTGGTCCGCCCCGACGGCCACACCGCCGCCGTCGGGACCGACCTCACCCGGGCACTCCGCCGTGCCAAGGGCTTCACCGACGCCGAGGCGTCACCGTGAACCCCTCCGGCTTCAGCGTCAGCATCTCCGCCACCCGCAACCCGTGGTCGCCGACCGCGTCCAGCTCGTACCGGCGCAACACCGTGCCCAACGCCAACGTCGCCTCGTGCAGCGCGAACTGCCGCCCGATGCACGCCCGTTCCCCGGTGCCGAACGGCTTGTAGACGTGCGCGGGCCGGGCCCGGACGGCCGCCGGCTCGAACCGGTCCGGGTCGAACGCCTCGGGCGACTCCCACACCGACGGGTCCCGGTGCACCAGCGGCAGCATCACCAGCGCCCACTGGCCGGCCCGCATCGGGTACCGCCCGGCGAGCACGGTGTCCGCCCGCGCCTCCCGCGCGTACGCCGGTGCGGTCGGCCACAGCCGCAACGCCTCGTCCAGCACCCGCCGCACGTACCGCAGCTTCGTGACCTGCTCGAACTCCGGCACGTCCGCCGAACCCCACACCGCGTCGACCTCGGCCCGCGCCTTCTCGACCACCTCGGGGTGCCGCGACAGGTAGTACAGCGCGAACGACAGCGCCCCGGACGTCGTCTCGTGCCCCGCCACCAGGAACGTGATCACCTGGTTGCGGATGTTCACCTCGTCCAGCTCGCCCGACGACAGCATCAGCCCCAGCAGGTCGGACCCGCCGGACCCCCGCCGCGCCCGGATCACCTCGTCCACGACCTCCGCCAGGTACCGGAGGTCACCCCGGTAGCGTTCCTCCGCCTCGCGCCCGAACACCTTGCGCAGCAACGGGATGGTGACGCTCTTGCGCTGCGCGTACCGCAACGACCCGATCATCGCCCGCACGAACGGGTGGACTTCGGTCCGGGAGAAGGACTCGAACGAGTACCCGAACCCGACCCGCCCGATCGTCTCCAGCGTCAGGTTCGTCATGTCCGCCGACACGTCGACCACGCCGCCCCGGTCCCACTTGTCGACCAGCTGGGCGGTCACGTCCACCATCGTCGGGTGGTAGGCGCGCATGGCGCTCTGCGTGAACGCGGGCAGCAGCACCTCGTGCGCCGCCTTCCAGTTCGGCTCCTCGTTGTAGGCGGTGAACAGCCCGTCGCCACCCACGTCCCGCAGCGCCTCCACGCCCAGCGCGAGGTGCTTGGCGAACCGCGACTCGTCCGCCAGGTCCGCGGCCAGGTCCGCGCCACCGACGAACACGATGTCCTGGTTCAGGAACCGCCGGGTGAAGATGGGGCCGAGCTCCCGCCCCAACCGCATCGTGTCCTGCACCGGCGTGCGCGGGTTCGTGCCCAGGACGTCACCGAGGAACGGCACCCGCCACCGCGGGTGCGGCAGGGCGGCCGTGTTCACCGCTTCTCCCGGTGCGCCGCGCTGACCCGCCGCATCACGTCGTCGTTCGACAGCCTGCGCTGCAACCCCGACGAGAACGCCGGGAACGCCCCGCCGAGCACGCTCGCCACCCGCAGCTCGGGCGGCGCCACGTTCACCTCCGCCCGATCCCCCTCGACCGCGGCCACCACGCCCTCCGCGACCTGCTCCGGCGACACGGTCCGCATCCCCGCCGGCGGCTTCGCCCCCGAGTCCGCGAACATCCCGGCGTCCCGCACGAACCCCGGCTGCACGATCGACGCCCCGACCCCGGTGCCGCGCAGGTCCTCCCGCAGCCCCAGCGCGAAGCCGCGCAACCCGAACTTCGTCGCGTTGTACATCGACGAGTACGCCGAAGCCACCTTCCCCGCCAACGACCCGACGAACACCAGGTGCCCGCGCCGGGCCGCCACCATGGACGGCAGGAGGGCGTGCGCCAGGGCGATCGGCGCCTCCAGGTTCACCGCCAGGGCCCGCCGCACCTCCTCCGCCGTGAGGTCCACCAACGCCCCGTTGGCGGGCAGGGCCGCGTTGGCGACCAGCACGTCCACCGCGCCGACCTCCTCGACCAACCGCCGCAGGCCGTCCGGCTCACCCAGGTCGGCCGCCAGGGCCCGACCCCCGACCTCGCCGGCCAACCGCTCCAGCTCGGCCACCTTGCGCCCGGTCAGCACCAGCTCGGCCCCACCGGCGGCCAGCCGGCGCGCGATGGCGTGCCCGATCCCGCCGGTCGCACCGGTCAACAACACGGTCGTTCCCCGCACCCGCATGAACCCTCCCCAGACTGTTCGTTCGAACGAACAGTATCGAACCCCCACCCGTGGCGGACAATGGGCACATGACGGAGACGAGGCAGCGGATCATCGGGGCCGTGCTGCGGATCATCGGTGACGACGGTGTCGCGGGGGTGACCAACCGGCGCATCGCGCAGGAGGCGGGCGTCTCGCTCGGTTCCGTCACCTACCACTTCGCCACCCAGCAGGACCTGCTGCGGGAGAGCCTGCGGCACTTCGTCACCGAGGAGACCAGGCGCTTCGGTGAGCTCGCCAACCAGAACGACACCAAGTGCGACGACCTCGACCAGGTGGTCGACATCGTCGGCCAGGTCGCTGAGGCCACGGGCACCGACAGCGAGCGCATCGCGCCCTACGAGCTCTACCTGCACGCCGGCCGGGACCCCGAGCTGCGCGCCGCCGCCGCCGAGTGCTTCGCCGCCTACGACAAGCTCGCCGAAACCGTCCTCGCCTCCATCGGGGTCAAGGACGCCGACCAGGTCGCCAGTGCCGTCGTCGGCATGGTGATGGGCCTCAAGCTCCGCGCCCTCGCCACCGGCTCGGGCACCGAAGACCTGGTCAACGGCCTGCTCATGCTCGCCAAGGGCGCGCTCAGAGAGTGATGCCGGTCAGCACCATCGTGCGCTCCTCGGTGAAGTCCTCCATGGCCGACCGCACGCCCTCGCGCCCCGTCCCGGACCCCTTCACCCCGCCGTACGGCATCTGGTCGGCCCGGTAGGACGGCACGTCACCGATGATCACCCCGCCGACCTCCAGCTCCGCCGCCGCCGAGAACGCCACCCCCAGGTCCCGGGTGAAGACGCCCGCCTGCAACCCGTACTCCGTCGCGTTGGCCAGCTCGAACGCCTCGGACACCGACTCCACCACCGAGACGGTCAGCACCGGCCCGAAGACCTCCTGGTGCCACAACCGCGCGTCCTTCGGCACGTCCTGCACCACCGTGGGCTCGACCGACGTCCCGGACCGCCCGCCACCGACGTGCAGCACCGCGCCACCGGCCACGGCCTCGGCCACCCACTCCTCGACCCGCCGCGCGTTGTCCTCGTCGATCAACGGCCCGACCTCCACCTCGGGGTCGTGCGGGTCACCGGTCCTCAACCCCCGCACCGCCTCCACCAGCTTCGGCACGAACTCCTCCGCCACGTCCCGGTGCACCAGCACCCGCTGCACCGCGATGCACGACTGCCCCGCCTGGTAGTTGCCGAACGTCGCGATCCGCGACGCCGCCAGGTCCAGGTCGGGCCAGTCGGGGCACACGATCGCCGCCGAGTTGGACCCCAGCTCCATCACCACGTGCTTGCGCGGCGCCGAGTCCATCAACGACCACCCGACCGAGGTCGACCCGGTGAACGAGATGACCGGCAACCGCTCGTCCGTCACCAGCGCCTTCATGTCCGCCCCGCGCACCGGCAGCACGGAGAACGCCCCGTCCGGCAGGTCCGTCTCGGCCAGCAGCTCACCCAGCAGCAACGCCGACAACGGCGTCGCCGACGCGGGCTTCACGATCACCGGAGCGCCCACCGCCAACGCCGGCGCCACCTTGTGCGCGACCAGGTTCAACGGGAAGTTGAACGGCGCGACCGCCAACACCGGCCCGCGCGGCACCCGCCGCACCACGGCCATCCGCCCCTCACCACCGGCATCGGTGTCCAACCGCTGCAGGTCGCCGGTGAACCGCCGAGCCTCCTCGGCCGCGAACCGGAACGTGTTCACCGCCCGCTGCACCTCGACGTAAGCCCACTTCAACGGCTTGCCGTTCTCGGCGGTGATGGTCTCCGCGATCTCCTCGGCCCGCTCCTCCAACGCCCGCGACACGTGCAGCAACGCCGCCGCCCGCACGTGCGCCGGCGTCTGCCGGAACTCCTTCGCCACCGCCGCCGCAGCCGCCACGGCCCGCTCCACCTGCTCCGCCCCGGGAACGGCGACCGAGGCCACCTCGGTTCCGTCGAACGGGTGGTGCACTTGGATGGCCGAATCGCCCTGCTCGGCGTGTCCGGCAATCCAACAGGGCCGTGGCTGAGGCGTGAACGCGTCCATGACCAACACCGTATTCCCGTACCGCACACTTCGACCTATTGATCTTGGAACAACCCCCGGACGCCCCAAAACCTCCTACGGAACCCACCCCACCCCAACCCCGCGGATGCGCCGAGGCCCACCCCATCCCGCCCGACCGCCACCCCGCCCCCAACGGATCCGCCGCCTCCCACCGAGGCCCGATTTGACATGGGTTCGGGTGCCTTAGGCTGGTCGAAGCCGGCAGGCTTGGCGGGCGCTTTATCCGCCGGGCCTGCCGGCTTTGGCCTGCCTGGGGTGCCCGTAAGGGCCCCATGTCAAATCGAGCCGGGCAGAACCACCACCCCCACCCTCACAACCCCAGGAAGTGCTCCTTCACGTACTCCACATGACCGAGGTAGTACAGGTCATGCCGCTCCTCCCGCTGCCGCCGGAACTCGGGCCGCTCCCGGATCATCGCGATCATGTCGTCCAGCCGCGCCAACGCCCGCCGCCCCAGCCCGGCCACCGGCATCCCGTACGCGTCGCAGAACAACTCGGCCCGTCGCCGCTGCTCGTCCACCGTCCCGAACTCCGGTGACAACGGCACCAGGCAGTACGCCGTGTACGCCACGTCCCACCACCGCGGCCCGGGTCGAGCACCGTCGAAGTCGATCACCCCGACCGGCAACCCGTCCCGGAACACCATGTTGTACGGCGCAAGATCGTTGTGACAGATCACCTCAACGGGTGAAACCGCCGGAAACTGCCAACCTCCCTCTCCCTCCCGACTTACCTCTACCGACCCGTCCGACCCGTCCGACCTGTCCGTCCCTACCAACGCCACCGACGCGTCGTGCAACCGCCGCACCATCCGAGCCACCGCCACCAGCACCGCGTCCGTCCGCAACCACTGCGGCAACGGCGGGTGGCCCACCTCACCCTCCAAGTACGACAGCACCTCGCGCCCGCGCTCGTCCACCCCGTGCACCACCGGCGCAATGCCAAGCGGCGCAAGGTGTTCCAGCAACCGGTGCACGTTCGGCGTCCACGGGCCGGTCGGCCGGCGCACCGTCGACCCGACCCGCACGACCTCGTTCAGCCCGCCTCCGGTGAGCAGTTCCTCTTCCACCCATGACATCCTTCACCTGCGCGGATCCGCCAGACGAGAGGTTTTCCCCCAGTGGCCGAGAGCAGCAACCGCCCTGTGCTGGTAGTCGACTTCGGTGCGCAGTACGCGCAGCTGATCGCCCGGCGGGTCCGGGAGGCGCAGGTCTACTCGGAAGTCGTCCCGCACACCACACCCGTGGCGGAGCTGCTGGAACGCGACCCGGCCGCCATCGTGCTGTCCGGCGGTCCGTCGAGCGTGTACGAGCCCGGCGCACCGCAGGTCGACCCGAAGCTGTTCGACATGAACGTCCCCGTCTTCGGCATCTGCTACGGCTTCCAGGCCATGGCGGGTGCCCTGGGCGGCACGGTCGAGCACACCGGCACCCGCGAGTACGGCCGCACCGAGCTGGGCGTCCAACAGGCCGGCGGTCGGCTGCACGAGGAGCTGCCCGCCAACCACCCCGTGTGGATGAGCCACGGCGACTGCGTCACGAAGGCGCCGGACGGCTTCACCGTCACGGCGACCAGCGAGGGCGCTCCGGTGGCCGCGTTCGAGGACACCGAACGCCGCTTCGCGGGCGTCCAGTACCACCCCGAGGTCGGCCACTCGCCGCACGGCCAGGAGGTCCTGCGCCGGTTCCTGCACGAGATCGCGGGCATCCGGCCGCAGTGGACGACGTCCTCGATCGTGGACGAGCAGGTGGCCCGCATCCGCGAGCAGGTCGGTGACGGCAAGGCGATCTGCGGCCTGTCCGGCGGCGTCGACTCCGCCGTGGCCGCCGCCCTCGTGCAGCGGGCCATCGGTGACCGCCTGACCTGCGTCTTCGTCGACCACGGCCTGCTGCGCGCCGGTGAGCGCGCCCAGGTCGAGCGCGACTTCGTGGCCGCGACCGGCGTCAACCTCGTCACCGTCGACGCCCGTGAGCGCTTCCTCGACGCGCTCAAGGGCGTCAGCGACCCGGAGCAGAAGCGCAAGATCATCGGCCGCGAGTTCATCCGGGTGTTCGAGCAGGCCGAGCGCGACCTCAAGGCCGAGGGCGACTACCAGTTCCTCGTCCAGGGCACGCTCTACCCCGACGTGGTCGAGTCCGGTGGCGGCGCGGGCGCGGCGAACATCAAGAGCCACCACAACGTGGGCGGCCTGCCGGACGACCTCCAGTTCACCCTCGTCGAACCGCTGCGCGCGCTCTTCAAGGACGAGGTCCGCCGCGTCGGCACCGAGCTCGGCCTGCCCGAGACGATCGTGCAGCGCCAGCCGTTCCCCGGTCCGGGCCTCGGCATCCGGATCATCGGTGAGGTGACCGCCGAGCGCCTGGAGATCCTGCGCAAGGCCGACGCCATCGCCCGCGAGGAGCTGACCAGCGCCGGTCTGGACCGCCAGATCTGGCAGTGCCCGGTCGTGCTGCTGGCGGACGTGCGCAGCGTCGGCGTGCAGGGCGACGGCCGCACCTACGGCCACCCCGTCGTGCTGCGGCCGGTGTCCAGCGAGGACGCCATGACCGCGGACTGGACCCGGCTGCCGTACGACGTGCTGGAGCGCATCTCGACCCGCATCACCAACGAGGTGAACGAGGTCAACCGGGTGGTCCTGGACGTGACGAGCAAGCCGCCGGGCACCATCGAGTGGGAGTGACCTGAAAGGGGAAGGGCCCGTCCACCAGGACGGGCCCTTCCCCTTTCGTCTTCCCCTGCCGGCTTCTCTTCCCCGCCTACCGGCTTCTCTTCCTCACACCTACCGGCGTCGACGAGCCGCCCCCGCCAGCAACCCCAACCCGATCACCATCGCCCCTCCGGCCAACGCCCACCTCAGGTCGAGGAAGGCGGGCCACGAAGCCCCGTCGGAGAGCATGTAGGCGGCGGCGACCAGGGCCGCGACCCCGAACACCAGACCCACCACGTCGACCCCGTGCTTCTCGACCGAGTCCTGTTCAGCCACGGCGCACCTCCACCTCTCCGACATCGCTGCGCACGTCCAGCACGATCTTCAGCCCACCCGGCCCGTCAGCGCCGTAGTCCGTGAGCTCCTCGTGCCGCCCCTCGCCGTCCGACTCGCGGTCGAGGCACCGCACCGAGCCGAGGTCGCTCCGGCACTCCACCGTCACGTCCGCGTCGGCAGGCACCCTGACCTTCGCGCTGCCCAGGTCGACCCGGACGTCCGTGGTCACGGACCCGGTGTTCGGCAGGCCGGTCAGGTCGAGCTCGATCTCCCCGACGCTCACCGCGTACCGGTCCTCCACCTGGTCGACCGCGGTCGGTCGGGTGGTGACGCTGCCCATCCGCTCACCGTCGGTCTCGAAGTCGATCGACGTCAGTGCCACCCCGACCACCGACAGCGGCACGACCAGCCAGATCAGCCCGCGGCCACCGCCGCGGAACGCGCCCAGCACCATCCCCGCACCCAGCACCGCGACCAGCAGGCCGAGGATGTGCCGGGCGTCGAACCACTCCGAGTACGCCGACGACACCAGCGACCCGGCCAGCACGACCAGCGCCACCCCGAACGTCGCCAACCCCGCCCGGGACCTGCGGCGCACGTGCACCGGCGCGGGCGTCGCACCCAGCGGCTCGGGCGCTCCGGCCGGTTCCGGCAGGTCCCACGCGAACGGCGCGGCACCCAACGGGTCCCAGGCCGGCGGCTTCACCGGCGTGGTCGCGTGCTCCTCACCCGACACCTTGCCCCCCTCACCGAACCCCATCCCCGTTCCCGCCCCGACCGCACCGTCACCGAACACCGAGCCCGACCCCGACCCCGACCCGACCACCCCGTCACCGAAGCCCATCCCCACGGACGTCGGCTCCGGCCGGTTGAGGTGCCCGCGGTTGCGGTGCAGCAGGTAGAGCCCGCCCACCGACAGCAGCACGCCGCCGACCATGGTGAAGCCGCCGTCCACGAAGAACCCGGTCGCCGGCACCACCGCGATCCCGAGCAGCACCGTCAACGCGGTGGGCGTCGAACTGCGCCCCCGCCCGATCAGCGACTCAGCGGCCGACACCTCGTCGTCCGCCTGGGCGAGCCACAGCCACCCCAGCAGGTAGATGAGCACCCCGGCGCCGTTGCACAGCGCCATGGCCACGAACGCAACCCGGACGATCACCGGGTCGATCTGGTACCGCCGTGCGATACCGGCGGCGACACCGGCGATCTTGCGACCGTCGTGAGGCCGCCTGGGCCGCGTGGCCCAGAAGTCCTTCAGCGTCTCTTCGACGCTCGCTGCGCTGATGGTTCCGCTCACGAGGAACAGCTTGCTGAAATCCGGCCGCGCGCACATCGGGGGCCCACCCTGAACCTCGCATCGGGTGGAACCCTGATGACCGGCCAGGACACCCGTGTGACCATCAAGGGGTGAGTGTGGAGACGAAGGCCGTCGAGCCGGTGCGCCGCAGGCGGACCGGTCGGGTGGTCGCGGGCGTGGCCGGCGGTGTCGCCGACCACCTCGGCATCGAGGTGTTCTGGGTGCGGGCGGTGTTCGCCGCGCTGACCGCGCTCAACGGCGTGGGCGTGATCGCGTACGGCCTGCTGTGGCTGTTCGTGCCGCAACGCGCCGCCGACGTGCCGGAAGAGCCCCCGAACCCGAGGGAACGCCAGCAGGCGCTCGGCCTGGTCGCCCTGGGCATCGGCGCAGCCGTGCTCGCCGGCCTGTTCTCCGGCCCGCTCAGCGGCTGGATCGCGGGACCGCTCGCGGTGGCCCTGGTCGGTGCGGCCGTCGTCTGGCGGGAGGCCGACGAGGCCCAGCGCCGCCGTTGGCGTGACGGCGCGCGCTCCGGCCTCTTCGGCGGCACCGGGCGCAGCACGCTCGTGCGCGTCCTGGCCGGTGTCGCCCTGGTCGCCATCGGCATCGGCGTGCTGCTGGTCAACAGCTACGGCATCGACCAGCTGCGGTTCGCCCTCCTCGCCGTCGTCGCCACGCTGGGCGGTGTCGCGGTGCTCACCGTGCCGCTGTGGATCAAGCTGATCAACGACCTGGGCGAGGAGCGCCGGGTCCGCATCCGCACCGAGGAACGCGCCGAGATCGCCGCCCACCTCCACGACTCCGTGCTCCAGACCCTCGCCCTGATCCAGAAGCAGGCCGAGCAGCCGCGCGAGGTCAAGCGCCTGGCCCGCGGCCAGGAACGGCAGCTGCGCGAGTGGCTGTACGGGCGGGTCGTCGAGGACAACAACGAGCCGACGACCGTGTCCGCCGCCATCGCCAAGGCCTCCGGCGAGGTGGAGGACAGCTTCGCGCTGGAGGTGCAGCAGGTCGTGGTCGGTGACTGCCTGCTGGACCCGAACCTCTACGCGCTGGTGCAGGCGTCCCGCGAGGCGATGGTCAACGCGGCCAAGCACGCGGGCGTCGGTGAGATCAGCGTGTACGGCGAAGTCGAACCCGATCGGGTGACCGTGTTCGTCCGCGACCGCGGCAAGGGGTTCGACCCGAAGACCGTGCCGGAGGACCGGCATGGCCTCGCGGACTCCATTGGGGGGAGGATGGACCGGCACGGCGGCGAAGTCCGGATCCGCACCCGACCGGGTGAGGGCACGGAGGTGCAGCTGATGATGCCGAGGAAAACCGCAGACAAGCGAGAGACGGGGGCCAGGACATGACCGTTCGGGTGTTCCTGGTGGACGACCACGCGTTGTTCCGCGCCGGGGTTCGGGCCGAGCTGGACTCGATCACCGACGAGGTCGAGGTCGTCGGTGAGGCCGGTTCGGTCGGTGAGGCGGTCGCGGGCATCGGGCACCACCGCCCGGACGTGGTGCTGCTGGACGTGCACATGCCCGACGGCGGCGGCGCGGAGGTGCTGCGGCAGGTCCGCACGGCGCTGCCCGACGTCGTGTTCCTGGCGCTGTCGGTGTCCGACGCGGCCGAGGACGTCATCGCGGTCATCCGCGCCGGTGCGCGCGGGTACGTGACGAAGACCATCTCCAGCCAGGAGCTGGTGCGCGCGGTGGTGCGGGTCTCCGAGGGCGACGCGGTGTTCAGCCCCCGGCTGGCCGGGTTCGTGCTGGACGCGTTCGCGGACCGGCCCGGCGCGGCGCCGATCAGCGACCCGGAGCTGGACCTGCTGACCCCGCGCGAGCGGGACGTGCTGCGGCTGCTGGCGCGCGGGTACGCCTACAAGGAGATCGCGTCGGAGCTGTTCATCTCGGTGAAGACGGTCGAGACCCACGTGTCGAGCGTGCTGCGCAAGACGCAGCTGTCCAACCGGTACGAACTGTCCCGCTGGGCCTCCGACCGGAGGCTCGTCTGACAGGTGGCCGCTCGGTCTCGGCAGCCCGGACTTCGTGGTCCGCTCTAGATCAGCAGCTCGGACGCCGTGATCCGCAGCCGGCCGCCGCTCTCCTCGACCACGAGCTGGTAGCGCCCGGCCGTCTCGGCACCCGCCTGGATGAACGTCACCCGCACCCGGACGATGAACCTGGTCGGCTGATCCTGCACGGCCTCGAACAGGTCGGTGCGCACGTCGTCGTACTGGCTCCAGAACAGCCGGTAGTCCTCGATCGGCTGCCGGTAGGACTCGGCCAGGTTCTGCCACGCGATGTCGGGGCTCTCCGGCAGCAGCTCGTAGTGCGAGCGGGTGAGCTCCATCGCGTTCTCGGTGGTGTACCCCTGGGGCACCGTGGGGGGCTGGTCGAAGACCTCCGGTCGCAGCGCCACGAAGACGACCGCACTCGCGATGACCAACAACACGACTGTCGCCACGACGGGGGCGAGCCACCGCCGCTTGAGCGGCTTGACCGCAGGGTCCTCCCGCGACCCGCTCGTGCCCTCTGCGGCGCTGCTCTCTGCCGCCCTGCCCTCTGAGGCTCCGCCTCCACCCACCCGAACCCCACCGGCCCTGCCCTCGGAGGCCCCGCCTCCACCCGCCCGGACCTCGCCGGACCGGCCCCCACCTGCCGAAATCCCACCGACCCGGACCTCGCCCGACCGCCCCTCACCGACCCGGACCTCGCCCGACCGGCCTCCACCGGCCCTACCCCCACCGGACCGGCTCCCACCGACCCGGACCTCCCCCGACCAACCCTCACCGGACCTGGTCGAACCGGGCCCGGCCAGCAGTTCCACCGCCTCCGCCGCCGTGGGCCTGGCCGTCGGATCCGCCGCCAGCATCCGCGTCAACACGCCCGTGAGCGGCCCGGAGCGCCTCGGTGGCTCGATCCGGCCCGCGGCCGCCCGGTAGAGCAGCCCGAAGCTGTTGTCGCTGATCCCGTGCGGTGACTGCCCCTCGGTCGCCGCGTACAGCGTCGCGCCCAGGGAGAACATGTCCGAGGCCTCGTCCGGCTGCTCGCCGCGGGCCACCTCGGGTGCCAGGTACGCCGGTGTGCCGGGGATCATGCCGCTGTCGGTGAGCGTGCCGTCACCCGTCGCCCGCGAGATGCCGAAATCGGTCAACTTCACCGTGCCGTCGTGCCCGATGAGCACGTTCGACGGCTTCACGTCCCGGTGCACGATGCCCGCCGCGTGCGCCGCGGCCAGTGCGGCGGCCACCTGACCGCCGATCCGCGCGGTCTCGACCGGGCTCAACCCGCCCCGCTCGGCCAGCAGCCCGGCCAGGCTGCGCGAGGGCAGGTACTCCATGACCAGCCAGGGCCGGTCGTCTTCCACCACCACGTCGAACACGGAGACCGCGTGGGGGTGCTGCAGCCGGGCCGCGTTGCGCGCCTCGCGCATCGCCCGCGCCTTGGCTACCTCGGCCGCTCCCGCCGTCAGGTCGGGCCACCTGAGCTGCTTGACCGCCACCTCGCGGTCGAGCAGCTCGTCCCGCGCCCGCCAGACGACGCCCATGGCACCGCTGCCGACTCGCTCGACCAGCGCGTACCGACCGCCTACCGTTCCCGTCCCCCCGGACTCCGCCACGTCCAGCAGGTTAGGCGATGGAGTCAGTTGGTCGAGACCAACTTGGCGAGCTCGCGGTCGAAGTCGATCCACAGGTCCTCCTCGCCGGGCTGGACCACGTCGTAGGTGAGGTCCAGGAACTCGGCGACGTCCTCCGCCTCGACGGACAGGATCGCGAAACCGGTGGGCGCGTTCAGCTCGACCAGGACCCGCTCCGGGTCGTCGGCGGCCGGGCGGACCAGGATGTCGCCCTCGCCGGACGAGGTCAGCAGGCCGTCGGCCAGCAGGTCCCGGGCGAAGATCCACTCGACCTTGCCCTGTCCGGTGTGGAACAGCACGGCTACCGCGTACGGGTCCTCCGGTTCGTAGTGGAGCTCGGCCTCCACCGGTGCCGGGGCCACGCCCGGGACGAGGAGGTGGAACGTCGTCGTGATGGTGATGCTCTCGTTGCTCATGTCCTGTGGGTTCCCTTCCGGAGTCGTCCCTCTCATGTGAGGAGACGTCCGACAGGGCGAATAGGGACGTGGTTCGCCTGAACACCACGCGATCGGGGGAGACCTGCGTCTCAACTCCACCCGTTTGCCCAGGACGGTTGTCTCAGTTGGCCGAAGGCCACCCGATACCGGCGGGTAACACTGCGTTATCGCAGGTCACTTGAGCGTAGTCGCGGGCTCCAACAACCCGGCCGCCGCCGGCTCCGGCGTCCCCGTCGACCCCTCCTCCAGCGTCCTCGCGGACACCTCCGGAGCCCCCGCAGACCCCTCCAGCGGCCCCTCCGCCGGCTCCGGCGTCGCTCCCGACCCCGACTCCCGCACCACCGGCACGATCGCCGTCGCGGGCTGCTTGCGGGTCAGCGCGACCCCGACGAGCACCACCACCATGCCGATCACGACCCGCGCGTTGAGCGCCTCACCGAGGAACAGCGCGCCCAGCAGCACCGAGACCACTGGCAGCAGGTAGCCGACCATCGTGGCGTTGGTCGCGCCCTCGTCCTCGATGACGCGGTAGTTGAGCACGAACGCGACGCCCGTCCCGAACACGCCCAGGATCGCCACCGCGACCAGCGGCTGCCAGGACAGGTGCACCGGCTGCAACCCGGCCACCGGCACCACGACCGCCGTCAGGCCCGCCGCGGCGACCAGCTGGCTCGACGAGATCTGCATCGGCGTCAGGCCGCGCCCGGACACCCTGCGGCCGACGTAGGCGTAGCTGACCGCGTAGGACGCCGCCGCGGCCAGGCACGCGAGCGCGCCCCAGCTGGCCATCCCGGCCTTCTGCCACGGCGCGAAGATGAGCAGCACCCCGGCGAAGCCGAGCACCAGACCGGCGAACCTGGCGGGGTTGCGCTGCTGTTCCGTGCCCAGCGCGAGGCCGATGCCCAGCGCCCACAGCGGGGTGGTGGCGTTCAGCACGCCCGCGACGCCGGAGTCCACGGTCTGCTCGCCCAGCGCGAACAGCGCGAACGGCACGGCGCTGCCGAAGACGGCGGCGAAGCCGAGGTGCAGCCAGGACGTCCGGTCGCGGGGCAGCCGCTGCTTGTTCGCGTAGACGAGGGCGACCAGCACCAGCGCGCCGAGCGCCGTGCGGGTGAGCGTGATCTGGAGCGGCGAGAGGCCGGTCAGTGCGATCTTGATCCACAGGAAGCTGGACCCCCAGAGCAGGGCCAGGACACCCATCCTGATCAGCGTGCCAGGCTTGTTCACCAGCCCACTCTGCGTCGCACGAAGCATCAGCACAAGTGAATAGTGCTGCACAACGGTTAAGCAGCGCTGTAAGGTCGGGTCATGTTGGACGTGCGACGCATGCAGGTGCTCCGGGCCGTGGTCACCACCGGCTCCATCACCGCCGCGGCGGTCAACCTCGGCTACACGCCGTCGGCCGTCAGCCAGCAGGTTTCCGCCCTGGAGAAGCAGGCGGGCCTGCCGCTGCTGGACCGGGTCGGGCGGGGCGTGCGGCCCACCCAGGCCGGTCGCTTGCTCACCGAGCACGCCGCGCGCATCACCGACCGGCTGGTCGAGGCCGAGGCGGCGCTCGCGGACCTGCGCGCGGGCCGCACCGGGCGGCTTCGGGTGCGCTACTTCGCCACCGCCGGGGCCGCGCTCGTGCCGCCCGCCGTCGCCCAGTTCAGGGCCGCGCACCCCGACGTCCAGCTCGACCTCAAGCTGACCGAGCCGGACGACCCGATGGTCGAGGTGGAGGCCGGTCGGGCGGACGTCGCCATCGTCGTGCACCACCGGTCCAGCGAGGCGCCGCGCGGCGTCCACCTCGTGCACCTGCTGGACGACCCGTACGTGGCCGTCCTGCGGCGCGGGCACGAGCTGACCCGCAAGCGCGTGCTCGACCTGGCCGACCTGGCCGACGAGCAGTGGGTGGACGCCGTGGTGCCGCCCGGACCGTGCCGGGCCATCGTGCTGGACGCCTGCGCGGGAGCCGGGTTCGCGCCCAACGTGGTGGTGGAGGCCGACGACTACCCGACCGCGCAGGGGTTCGTCGCCGCCGGGCTCGGCGTCACCATCGTGCCGAAGCTCAGCCTCGGCGTCGTCCACCCCGGCGTGGTGGTCCGCAAGCTGCGCCACCCGGAGCCGACCAGGACCATCTGCGCCGCGATCCGGGCGGACGGCGTCGGCTCACCCGCCGTCACCGGCCTGCTGGACGCGCTGAAGGCGGCGACGAGCTGACCGCCCCGCCCCGCCCCGACCCTGATCCGTCCCGACCCGGCCCTGATCCGACCGGACGGAACCCGACCGGCCCCGACAAGACCCGACCGGACCCCGATCAGTCCTAACCGGCCTGGGCGAGCTTCTGCTCACCGTCGATGTAGATGGCCTGGTTCTCCCACTTCAGGATGATCAGCTTGTGCTCGGTGCTGACCGTGTTGTCCTTCATGTTGTAGGCGATGTCGACCTCGTACGCGTACGGCGAGTTCACCCGCACGCTCTTCAGCTCGACCGACTTCACCCGCTTCCACCAGCCCTGGTAGGAGCCCTGACCGCCGGCCGTGGCCTGCATCTTCGCGCTCAACCGGCCGAAGCCCTCGTCCACGTTGTCCGGCAGCAGGCCGAAGTAGTCGCGGATCGCCTGCTCCTGCTGCTCGGGCGTCGGCTCGGCGGTGATCTTGGCGGGCGGGGTGGCGGTCTTCTTCGACGGCGTCGTCGACGCCTCACCGCCCGCTTGCTGCGCCGTGGTCCCCGTCGTCGAGCCCGCCTGGTCGTCCGGCGTGTCGCCGTTGGACATGAGGCTCGCCAGCAGGATGCCGACGACCGCCGCCGCCGCGATGGCGAGCGCGGTGATCACCGAGGACCGCTTGCTCCTCATCGGACCGCCGGCCGGTCGCACCGCGCCGCCGGGTCGGACCGCGGCCGGACCACCCTGCTGTTGCTGCTGGGGCGCGGGCGCCACGCGGGTGGCCGAGTGGGGCGGGTTGTGCTGGGCCGCGGACGCGTGGTGCCCGGCGGCGGCCGAACCGCCCGCCGGGGCCGTCACCCGGGTCGGCTGGGCCTGCACGGGCGCACCCTGCCACGACGGCGGGTGGGCCTGCGGCATCGCCACGGGGAACTCGGGCGCGGCCCGACCCGCCGCCACCGCGGCCAGCGCCTCGCGGGCCTCGGCCATGGTCGGCCGGTCCTCGGGCTCGGCGCGCAGCAGGCGCATCAGCAGCGCGGTCAGCGGACCGGCCTGCTTGGGCGGCACGACCTTGCCCGACGCGACCTGGTGCAGCAGCGCGATGGTGTTCTCGTTCAGGCCGAACGGCGGTGCGCCCTCGATGGCCGCGTACAGCGTCGAGCCCAGCGAGAACACGTCCGAGGGCGGACCGGGGTCGTAACCCTTGGCGACCTCGGGCGCGAGGTAGGCGGGCGTGCCCGCGAGCATCCCGGTCGCGGTGACCGTGACGTCGCCGGTGGCCCGGGAGATGCCGAAGTCGGTGATCTTCACCGTGCCGTCGTTGCCGAGCAGGATGTTGCCCGGCTTGATGTCGCGGTGCACGATGCCCGCGTTGTGCGCTGCGGCGAGCGCGGACGCGACCTGCGAGCCGATCGACGCCACGTCGCGGGGCGGCAGCGTGCCGCGCTCCGAGAGGGCCGTGGACAGGCTCTTGGACGGCAGGTACTCCATCACCAGCCAGGGCTGGCCGTCGTCCTCCGCCACGTCGTACACCGCGATCGCGTGCGGGTGCTGCAGACGTGCGGCGATCCGGCCCTCGCGCATCGCGCGGCGCTTCGCCTCGTCCGTGTCGGCCTCGGCCAAGCCGGGCTGGAGCAGCAGTTGCTTGACCGCGACCGTCCGGTGCAGTCGTTCGTCGTGCGCCTGCCAGACGATGCCCATAGCACCGCTGCCGATCCGCCGGCCAAGTCGGTAGCGGCCGGCCACCAGGCGGCCATCGTCGCTCACGGCGTGCTCCCAGTAGCTGCTAAGGCTTTCATTCAGTGGCGAACGAGAAGACGCCACTAGGACAAGGACGTTGCATCACCCGAACGGGTTCAGCACCACCTTACGAGGTCACTGATTCTGGTTCTGCTGGACCGTGGTGGTCGTAGTAGTGGGCGGCGTCGTGGTCGTGGTGGTCGTCACCGGTGGCGTCGTCGTCGTGGTGGTGGTCGTGGTGGTGGTCGTGGTCTGCTGCTGGGTCGTCGTGACCTGCTGCTGGGTGGTCGTGGTCGGCTCCAGCGTGACCGTCTCCGTCTCCACCGTGGTCGCCGCGGGCGGCGGCGTGGTCGTGGTGGTCGGCTTGGCCGTCGACGAGGTCGTCTCGCCCGCCGGCGGGGCGATCGGGTCCTGGTCGGAGTTGAACACGTCCAGCGCCACCAGCAGGACGCCGAGCAGCAGCACCAGGCCCAGCACCACGGCGGCGATCACCAGCGGCCGGTTGTTGTTGCGCGGCGGCGGTGGCGCGGCGACCGGCGTGGCGCCGCCCGTCGAGCGCGGACCGGGCCGGACCACGCGGGTGCGGTCGGCGTCCAGCAACGCCGTCGCGCCCGCGGGCACCGGCGCGAACCCCGGCGAGCTGGCGGGCAGCAGCCCGGTCAGGCTCGGGTTCCGGCCGTGCGCGACGGCGCTGAGCATGTCGCGGGCCTGGGCCATGGTCGGCCGGTCGGCCGGGTCGTAGCTCAGCAGCCGCTGCAGCACGTCGGTCAGCGGGTGGTCGACCGTCGGCGGGTTGATCCGCCCCGCCGCGACGGCGTGCAGCACGCCCAGGGTGTTGTCCGACAGCCCGAACGGCGGCTCGCCCTCGACCGCCGCGTACAGCGTCGAGCCGAGCGAGAACACGTCCGAGGCGGGCGTGGGGTCCTGGCCGCGGGCGATCTCCGGCGCCAGGTAGGCCGGGGTGCCCGCGATCAGGCCGGTCTTGGTGACCGTGACGTCGTCGCTGGCCCGGGAGATGCCGAAGTCGGTGATCTTGACCAGGCCGTTGTCGGCCAGCAGCACGTTGCCCGGCTTCACGTCCCGGTGCACGATCCCGGCGGTGTGCGCGGCGGCCAGCGCGGCGGCGGCCTGCATGCCGATCTGGGCCACCTCCAGCGGCTCCAGCGGACCGTGCTCGGCCATCGTGTCGGCCAGGCTGCGCGACGGCAGGTACTCCATGACCAGGCACGGAGCGCCGTTCTCCTCCACCACGTCGTAGACCGCGATGGCGTTGGGGTGGTGCAGCTTGGCGGCGATGCGGCCCTCGCGCATGGCGCGCTGGATCGCCTCGTCCTTCTCGGTGGCCTCCAGGCTCGGCTGCAGCAGCAGTTGCTTGATCGCCACGACCCGGCCGAGGCGCTCGTCCTGGGCACGCCACACGATGCCCATCGCACCGCTGCCGATCCGGTCCAGGAACCGGTAGCGCTCGGCGATGACGCGATCGTCGTTGCTCACCGGACCACCTCGCTGGGGCGCTGCGTGACCGCGGCAAGGGCAGCAGGTCTCACGCTCGGGCTCCTCGTCGTGCGGATCGGTGCGCGGAACAGGCTAGGCCACCGCTCGCCCGCAGAGCCTACCCCGGCCGTGACTACGCCTTTCGAGCCGTTGCGCAGGTCACGTGAGCCGAGGGGTGACCGGGAAGGGATACCTGATACCGGCCCGTAAGGACACCCGTTCGCACGAAGATCGCCGGTTTTGCGGCCGATCGGACCAACCGCCTGGTAGGCCACCCGCGCGGCGGTCCCGATCACGCGGCGGGACGGCCCGGACCGCGGGTCCGCCCGGCGCGAGCCCACCCGGCCCGAGACCGCCCGGCGCGGGTCCGGGCAGGGCTCACCCGCCGCTCGGGCACGCCGAGCGACGGGATCGCGGTGGGTCGGTGGAACGGTCAGCCGCCGGACGGGGCGAAGAAGTCGAACCCGCCGATGGGGTTCAGGATCTTGCCCAGGTCGAGGTCCAGCCCGAGGCCCGAACCGTCGTCGTCGGCCGGCGGGGTGCTCGGGGTGGTGGACGACGGCGGGGTGGACGAGGGCGGCGTGGAGGACGACGGCGGCTGCGAGCTGCTGCTCGGCGGGGCGGGCGTCGTGGTGCTCGTGCTCGGCGTCGTGGTCGTCGTCGGCGTGCTGCTGCTCGTGGTCGGCGCCTGGGTGGTCGTCGACGTCTGCTGCTGCGTCGTGGTCGTCGGCTGCTGCTGCGTTGCCGGCCGCGGCGCGCGCTGGGTCGTCGTCTCCGCCGCCTGCGTGGTCTGCTCGGGCGTCGTCGTGGTGGTCTCGGCCTGCGTCTGCTGCGCCCGCTGCTGGGCGGCGGCAGCGCCGAGGTCCTTGGTGAGCGTGTTGGTGGCGCGGGCCGCCGGGCGGGCGTCGAAGCGCACCTCCGCCAGCGGGCGCTCGTCGGGGGACGACATCAGGTTGCTGGCGGTGAACGCCACGGTGCCGGCCAGCACCACGCCGCCGCCGGCCATCGCGACGATCTTCGGCACGGAGAACCCGCCGCCGCGCTCCTCTTCACCGGCGCGTCCCTCGCGGCGCAGCAGTTCGGTGACGTGCAGCTCACGGCCCGAGAGGTTGGTCGCGCCGGCCGCGGAGGACAGGCTCGCCGCCGAGAAGCGCACGGTCTCCTCGTCGTCGGTGATCCGCGGGATCGGCTGCGTCTCCGCCTCACGCCTGGCGAGCAGTTCGGCGACCGACAGCTTGGCCGTCGAGCCATCCTGCCGACGGCGTTTGTCGTCGTTCGACACCGCTGGACACCTCTCCCGGGAGTGCAATGCGCTACTGACCGGGACCATGGATACCGAATCGTGACCGTCTACGTAACCCCTTTGAGTGAAGTTTCCTACGGGATCCGACGGTTCTTCAACGCTGAGTGACCTTCACGGCGCGATTGCTACGCAGAGTTAGTGCAGTTGAGCCGTCAACACCTCGGTGCTGACGATGCGCGGAACGCTCGTGTCGGTCAACCGAAAAACCTGCTCGACGCGCATCCAACGACCGGTCCGCTCCTGCATCGACACGACCGCGAGCACCGCGCCGTCCGACCGCAGCGCGGTCGACTCGACGGTGATCGCCTGCACGTGGCCCCACGACTCGACGAAGTCCCGCGCGTCACCGAGCAGCTCCGGCGACAGCAGCCGGGACGCGTCCGAGGGCCTCGTCGGCAGCAGCTCGAAGAACTTGCGCACGATGTCGACCTGCGGCTCCGGCCCGACGTCCACCTGCGGTGGCGGGACCATGATCGGTGGGGCCTGCGGCGCGTCCACGGCGAGCGGCGCGGCCCGCTGCACGGGCGCGGCCCCGCCGGGTCCGCTGTCCAGGCGCGTGGACAGCAGGTCCGGCCTCAGGGCGGACGACCCGGTGATCGACCCCGGCGGCTCGACCCGCGGTTCGACGGGACCGGCGGGGCGGTTGCCCGCCAGGACCGAGGCGGCGGCGATCGACGCGACCAGCAGGACGGCCCCGGTGACCACGCCGGCGAGCTTCGCCGCGCGGGCGGTCCGCCTGCCGGGTGGTGCCGGGTCGACCTCGGCGGTCGGGGGACCGGTGAGCAGGCCGTGGGTGGCGGCGGCCAGGTCGCGGGTCCGGATCCGCACGGGGGTCGGCTGGTTCCTGATCAGTTCCGCCACCGTGACCGAACCCGCGCGGTTGTGCCTGCGACCGCTCGTCGTAGGGCGCTGCACTGGCGACTCCCTCGTCGTGTGTCGCCAAGACTCGTACCGTGGGGGCGAGGCGGTAATCCAGCTCAGGGCGCTAGTTCACTCGTTCGTGGCGGCCAGTGGTTACCTCGGCTCGCTCGAACGGGCGAAGGACTACGGACCGGCGTCAGGAACCGGCGGCGCGTTCCCCGTCGATCCGCGGCACGCCGCCCGTCGTGAACACCAGCTCGCGCTTCTGCGTGGTCCTGGACCCGTCCTTGTGCGTCAGCTGCAACGTGCTGACCGTGACGCCCCGCGTCGGGTCCACGCTGATCTCCCGGACCTCGATCAGCGACACGTCGGCGAACTCCTGGTGCAGCAGCGCCTCGCCGGTCGCCCGGAACGCCTCGGACAGCAGCGTCAGCGCCGTGCCGGAGTTCCCCGTCACCTCTTCGTAGAACAGCTCGGTGTTCACCGCGATCGCGTCCGCGTCCACGACCGGCCGCGTGTCCGCGGGGACCGTGGTGACGTGCGCGGACGTGTCCGGTGCCGGCTGGTCGCCGGCGCGCTGGGCAGGGATGCCGCCGACACCGGGGCTGCGGGCGCCGGTGGCCGCGACCAGGCCGTTGGCCACGGCCGCGGCGGGCACCCGGTCCGTCGGCGGGGTGGTCGAGGGAGGCGGGGTGGTGGCGAAGCCGGTCAGCAGCGGCACGTCGGTGGGGTAGCCGGGCAGTCCGATGCGCTCGGCCGGGTTGTTCGAGCCGACCAGGTTGGCCGCCGCGACGGCCAGCCCGACCAGGACGCCCGCCGACGACAGCACGGAGAACCAGGCGGCCCGCTTCCACGTGCGCGGCGGGGTGACCGACGCGGGCACCAGGCCGATGTTGAACTTGCGCAGGCCCACCGCGTCGGTGTCGACGAGCGGGTCCTCGGGGCGCGGGGGCGGGGGAGCGGGCCGCGGCCGCACCGCGCGTTCGAGCGGCGTGTGCTCCAGCTCGCCGCCCATGGGCAGCCAGATCGCCGCCCCGTCCTCCAGACGATGCCGGCCCGACTGCTCCGGTTCCCGGATGTCCATGCTGCGCAGACCCCTCCCGCACCCCTGACCGGACGGTCCTCGCGGGTTACACGTGGTTCCAGCTCACCTGTGGGTTCAAGTGGCGCGGGGAATGGGGGTGGGACGCCGAGACCCCCGCTACCACCTCAGGTTAGGTGCCGGGTACACGTAGGGCTGCGCAAATCAGCCTTGCGGGGCTGATCCACACACTGAAGAGTGAATCTGTCAGCTCCCGCTGTTCAGCTTCTTCCTGGTGCCCTGGAGCGCGTTGGTGGCGGCCAGGCCGGCGCCTCCCGCGATCAGCGCGCCGATGATGTCGCCGGAGACGCCGGAGCCCGAGGTGATCAGCAGCCCCACGAGCGCGATGATCGTCGTCACCCCGGCGAGGGTCCACCGGCTGCGCACGTACTGGGCGATGGGCGCACCCGCGGCGCGCTTGGACTTGGCGGCGGAACCCAGCATCGCGAGGTACCCGTCGTGCGCCAGCGCGGCGAGCACACCCAGGATCGCGATGAGGCCCGTGATGAGACCGATGACCATGGCACCAGTGTGCCCGCGCTCGAACCCGCTGGACCATCCGTGATCGCCCTGATATCCCACTGATGTGGAAATCTTCTGGCACGACGCCTGCCTGGAGCACGACCCGGGGGTCGGGCTGTGGGAGCTGCCGGGCCGGTGGGAGTGGCTCGACGTGGCCGAGCAGCACCCGGAGAACGCGGCCCGCCTGCGCACGTTCCGGCACGCCCTGCGGCACGGACCGGTCGCGCCGCACCTGTCCTGGTCGACCGGCCGGTTCGCGGACGACGAGGAGCTGGCCCGCGTCCACGCGCCGTCCTACCTGGCCGAGCTGCGCACCGCGTGCGAGCGGCGCACCGCCGTCGAGGTGAACACCGTCGTCGGCCCCGGCTCGTGGGACGCGATCCGCGCCGCGGCGGGCACCGCGCTGGCGGCGTACGAGGCGGTCGCCGCCGGCCGCACGCCCCTGGCCTACGCGCTGGTCCGCCCGCCCGGCCACCACGCCCAGCCGACCGCGGCCGACGGGTACTGCCTGGTCAACAACGCCGCGCTGGTGGCCGAGACGGCCCGGCGCGCAGGCCGGCGGGTCGCCGTCCTGGACTGGGACGTGCACCACGGCAACGGCACGCAGGAGGTGTTCCGCCACACGCCGGACGTGCTCACCGTGTCCGTGCACATGCGGCACGGCCCGTGGGAGGGCAACCACCCGCAGACCGGCGGGCCGGCCGAGTCCGACGGCTCGAACATCAACGTCGAGCTGTCCCTGGGCGCGGGCGACGGCGCGTACCGGCGGGCGCTGGAGGAGGTCGCGCTGCCGGCGCTGGCCGAGTTCGGCGCGGACTTCCTGGTCTGCGCGTCCGGCTTCGACGGCTCCGCGTTCGACCCGAACGGCAGGCACAACCTCACCGCCGCCGGCTACCGGCACATCGGCCGGGTGGTGGCGGGGCTGGGCCTGCCGACCGTGCTCACGCAGGAGGGCGGCTACCTGCGCGGTTACTCCGCGCTGTGCCTGCACGCCCTGGTGGAGGGCCTGCTGGGCCTGGAGCTGCTGGACGACCCGCTGGCGTACGTGCCGGACGACACCCAGCTGGTGGACGTGGACCTGGCCAGGGCCAGGGCCACGCTCACCGGGTGGGAGTTCGCCGCCGCGCCGCGGACGGGGGGTTAGGTCGCCCGGCCCGTC
>NZ_JBFAAX010000044.1:0-26812 GCF_040639995.1 Actinosynnema sp. NPDC023658
CATCCACCTGGCCGGCCTGGGGCAGCGGGAAGACGCACTCACTACCATCACCGAAGCCGTACAGGCCTACCGCGAACTGGCCCAGGCACGACCCGCAGTGCACGAGTCCGAGCTTGAGCAGTCGCTACGTGCGCTCGCTTTGATCCAGGAGATGGACCACAACCCTGGCGGCGACTCGGCGGAATAGTTGTCGTCTGGATCCACGCGGTTTCCTGCGGGGTCCGCTGGCCGTGGCCTCCCGCCGTTGTGGGGCAGCCTCCGGTGCCTCGCGTGTCGCGCCCGTGGGCCGCCAGGCCCACGTTGGCGCGACCGAGTACATCGCCGGAGGCTGTCCCACAACGGCTCGAAGGACACGAACGGCCAGCGGCCCCCGCAGGGGCCGCCTTGAACAAGAAAAGAAACTATGAACACGGGCGCTCTGACCTGGTGCTCCCGAGGCAGCCTTCAGATTGGAGGGATCAAGCAACTAGCCCTTACGCCGGTTACTTCTTCCGCCCTCGACGCGATTTCGTTTTATGGTGATATTTATGGCCGTTCACGGTTAGCTTCTCTGGGCCAGACCGCTTAGACCCTTTTCCGAGTCCTTTGCGACCCTGCCACACCCAGACCGCGCCTGCCCGTGTGAGCCTTGACGCAGGTATGGTGTCCACTGTGCACATATGCACCTCGGTCAGGTGAGTAGAATGCCAAGGGTAAGAACTGCCGCCTCAGCCAGCAGTAGAGCGAGGGCGACTCTGTACCACGTATGTTTTCTCGCTAGTAGGGCGAAATTTTTCTTTCCTCCGACAATCATGCCTTCCGTTTGAGATTTTAGTACATCACTCTCACTTCGACCGCAGTCGCGCATTTCAAGTATCTTGCCCGCGTCAGCGGTAAACGCCCAGTTGTCGAGTGGCCATAGGGCGGCCATCATAAATGCACTTATGACCACCGTAATCCCGAGCAGAGTCCAGCTTGTCCACAGTGGTAGAGGTGGCCGCACGCTACCGGTGCCTGCTGTGGAAGTCGCGGCAAGGCCCAGAGTGTATGGCAATGCCAATACTACGACAGATGCCGCGAGTACGCCCGTGGCTCGATTCCGGAGATTTTGCAAGATCGCCTGCTGGTAGTGCAGCACTCTGTCCGCCGCCTCGTAACTGAGCTTCAAGAGCGGATCTGCTGTTTGCGTAATGTTTGGTTGAGCCATCCCCGCCCCCGTTCTGGCGTGAATAGTGCAACTGAAGTGTAAGCCTGTGGCACGGTGTTGGCGGTGCTTTCACCCGGAAGAGTGAATATTCCCTCATGCTGTAGCACTCTGCGTTTGGCCGAATACGTCCTGCGCTGTAACGACGGTAACTTCACCGTTGATCGACATGGCTGGCAGGTTCATGTATTCGACTGATTATGTCGGTCGGCAAATGTGCAAGGTTGCCGAGTGGGATATGACGGACCTGGTAAAACCAGTATGATTCTGTCGAGACAGGTACGGCGCGGTTAGTTGATGTAGAGGAGCGAGCGCATGGTGGTTGCTGTGGTGTTTGACGTGGGTGAAACGTTGTTGGACGACTCGCGGGAATGGGGTGCTTGGGCGGACTGGGTTGGGGTGTCTCGGCACACGTTCTCGACGGTGCTGGGGGCGGTGACTGCGGCGGGGCGGGACAACGCTGAGACGTTCCAGTACTTCCGGTCTGGGTTTGATGTGGCCCGTGAGCGGCGGTTGCGGGAGGAGGCTGGGGTTGGGGAGCGTATTGAGGAGGGTGATCTCTACCCGGATGTGAGGGCTGGGTTGGGGCGATTGAGGGAGCTGGGGGTCTGGGTTGGGGTGGCGGGGAACCAGACTGCTCGGGCGGCTGAGTTGCTGCGTGGGTTGAAGTTGCCGGTGGATGGGTTGGCGACGTCTGGTGAGTGGGGTGTGGCGAAGCCTGCGCCGGAGTTCTTCGAGCGGGTGGTGGGGATGACGCCTGCGGCGGTGGCTTGGGATGTGCTCTACGTCGGTGATCACCGGGACAACGATGTTGTGGCGGCGAAGGCGGCCGGGTTGCGTACGGCGTTGATCCGGCGTGGGCCGTGGGGGTACCTGTGGGCAGATGACCCGTTGGTGCGCCGGGATGCCGACTGGGTCATTGACTCATTGCACGACCTGCCGGAGTTGCTGGCGAAGGACTGAGGTGCGGTTGTTCAGCGAGCGCCGGCCCACGCGGCCAGGTCGAGTAGGCCGGAGCTGAGTGACGGATGCGTGCGCAGCAGCACCGATAGGGCTTGGCGGACCTGCGGGTGGGCGCGGACGTGTTCAGGTGCGGCTTGGCGGGCGGCCTGGAGGCAGAGGTAGGCGTCTTCGTGGCGGCCGAGGTCGAGTTGGGCTCGGGCCAGGTCGATGTAGTAGTGCGAGCGGCGTTCGGCGGGTAGCTCGGCGGGCGGGTGCCAGGTGGACGCTCGTTGGATTCCTGCTGCGTCGCGTAGCTCGGCGGCAACGGCCAGTTCGTGGATGCGCAGAGACGCCGGGCCGAAGGCGGTGCCGTGGTAGATGCCTTCGGGTGCGGCGTGGGCGGCGTAGCGGGCGGTGAGGAGGTGGTCGGCGGCGATATCCGCCTTGCCTGCTCGGGCCGCGACGACCGCGGCTCGCATGTGGAGTGCACCGAACGCTGCGGCGGTGGCGGCCTGGTTCAGGTCGCGGGTGGGGAGTTGGTCTGCGGCGTGGTCCAGGGCACGGGCGGCGGTGTGGAGGTCGCCACTGGCGAAGAACGTTTCGGTGCGCACGTAGGCCACTGCGGCGGGGAGGAGCGCGTTCTCGGACTCGTTCGCTGTTGCGCGCATGAGGTCGATGAGGCGGGCCGACAGGTCGAAGTAGCGGTACTTGTAGGCCACGCCATCGGCGGCGCGCAGAGCCAGAGTCAGCAGGGTTGCGACCTGAGGGCGGTCCGCTGGGTCGAGGAGTTGGCGGGCTCGGGCCAGTTCGCCGATCAGGGCGGGTAGGTGGCGGACGAGTTCGCCGTAGCGGGCTTCGAGGCGGTGCTCGTTCATGCGGGCGACGTCGGCGCGCAGTTCGGGGAGAGTGCGGGTGGGGCCGTCGTCGGGTAGGTCGAGGATGTCGAGCGCTCGGCGTAGGCGGGGGATGCCCACCTGCACGATGTCCAGCTCTTGAACGGGCTGGGGTGCCTGGTCGACCGGTGCCCATGACTGGTGGGGCGAATAGGCCGGGCTCGGGTCGATGGTGCGACTGGCGTAGAGGGTGCGGACGTCGTGGACTTCCCGCGCGGTGCCGTCGAACCAGCGCAGGTGGCGCGGCACGTGGAGGGCGTCGCACCAGCGTTCGAGGCGTTCGAGGTCGGTGACCGGGCGGCGGGAGCGTTCGACTTCGCTGACTCGGCCCTGGGTGAGGTCGAGCCACGAGGCGAGGGTGGCTTGGGGGACGGTTGGGTTCTGGGCCTGGCGGTAGGCGCGGAAGACCTGGCCGATGTTGCGTGACTCGAACGCCTCGCGAAGTGTGGGCTTGGCCCAGAACTCGGGCGGCAGGGTCGGGGCACGGAGTGTGGAGGCCGCAGTGCATCGGGCGCAGCGGTCGCCCCGGTTGTCCTGGGCCAGCCAGGTGTCACACGTTCGGCAGCGTCGCTTGGACGTGGTCACGTGGCCGTTCACCCCCTGGTCTGGCTGGTCCTACTTCGGAGTGTAACCCGACGATTACCGCGCTGACCTGCGGTTAGTGGTGGTGCCGATATCCGATTGGCCATTGGTATGGGATCAGTTCTCCGGCCGCGCGAATCTGGTTGAGCAAGTCCCAGGCGTACACGGAGGTTGAGCCGATGGGGATGTACTTGCTCCTCCAACCGGAGGAGGACGCGGAGTCGGCGTTGGTCGAGCGGGCGCAGGGACATCCGTCCTTGGTGATCTCGTCGGGTGACGCGCGGCTGACGGTGCAGATCGCCGCGCGTGAAGGTGGGGCGCAGCTCGCGATCAGCTTCGCGCGCGAGCTGGCCGAGTCGGCAACCCGGTTTGCCGAACGCTGTGAAGCGCTGACCCGGCTTGCTCCGCTCGACTTCGATCACTTGAGCGCCCTGGTGGGCACCACGCCCGGCGAGGTGGACGCGCTGACGGCTTCGAGGCGTGATGACGGGGCGGTCGAGCGGTGAACGAGGTCGACGACTTGGAGCCGTTGTGCGGCGAGACGGAGTTCGCGGAGCTGCTGGACACGATGGTCACCACAGCTCCGCCACGGGTGTTCGCGGTGGTGCAGGAGTTCGGTGAACGTCTGGACGCGTGGGTCGCCGCGTGGGGTTTCGCGTTCGAGGACCGTGCGGAGGTCTTCGCGGTGGACGACCGCTCCCGCATGAGTCTCGGGAAGCCCGAGAACGCGCTGCACCTGTTCAGCAGCAAGCGCCACCAACTGAGGGCACGGCTGGTCTTCCTGCCGGACCTCGGTGACGGTTCGGAGGCGGAGGTGGCGGCCTGCCCGGTGTAGCGGCAGAAGTCCGGGGTCGGCGGGAACGGCAAGGGGGCGCGGTGTCTGGAGAGGACGAGTGGACGGCCGAGGACTGGCGGGAGCTGCACGCCAAAGCCTCTGAACTGCTGGCACGCCTGGACGAGCTCAACGAGCGGTTGAGTCGGGTTGAGGATCGTCTGGCGTGGAGCCGAACAGTTCGGCCTCAACGGCGGCGACGCGCCGGCTGAGATCGTCCAGGACCGTGTTGATGCGGTCGAACATCTGCCGAAGCTCATGCGGTGAGGGCACGTCGTCCCCCGCATGGGCTTCTGGCTTCTTCACCACGATGGTGCCCTCGCCCTGCCGGGAGATGACCAGTCCCTCGTTGCGGAGCTGGTCCAAGGCCTTCTGCAACGTCATCACAGCGCGGCCGTACTTGGTCTGGAGTTCCGTCAGTGACGGGAGCTTGTCGCCGACCTCGACCTCGTCGGACGCGATGAAGTGGCGCAGGTCGTCTGCGATCTGCTGGTACGCAGGCCTGCGGTCCGTTGCGTCTGGTCGCATGGACAGACTGTAGCGATAGAGCTAGCACTGTTGGAAGTCACTCGATCGGCCTAGTGCCTCTAACAGCTCTACTAGCTATGTTGGTTGTAGTGACAGGGTGATGACGGATCGCCCTGGAGAGTGGAGGAACCGAGATGGCGCTTCAGGACTTGCCGGTGGTGCTCGGCGGTTACCGGTTGATGATCACGGAGGCTCCGGCGGCGAAGATGCGGGAGGCGGAGGACGGCACGGTGACGCCGGTGGTCGACCGCACGTCGGGTGAGGTGCAGTACGTGGTGACGTTGTTCGCCAAGCCGTTGCCGGTGGAGGGCCGCAAGGCGGGCAAGGGCGAGGAGATCCGCGTCAACCTGCCCGGTGACCCCGGCGAGGGGTTCGAGGAGGGCATGTACGTGGAGTTGGTCAACGCGGTGGTGAACACCTACGAGATCCCGGACCGCGTCGACCCGCGCAAGATCGCCTCGGCCGGCCTGTGGTTCAAGGCGGCTGGCCTGAAGCCGGTGGCGCGACCGGTGCGCAGCGCGGCCTGATTCCCGCGCCCATCCTGAACATTTCCAAGCTCCCGTCTGGGGCTGCCTGATCTTTGTCAATTCCACAGTGGGTAGAGCCATGCCTGAATCCGGCGCTTGTTCGATAAGCGCCGGGGTTTTCGGTGGTCCCGGAGTCGCTTCTGTCGGTTCCGGGATTGCCGTGGTCCCCGGTATCGGAGGTGGGTTGTGCTCGAAGTCAACGATTACCCGGTCAAGGTCAAAGTCGATCCTCCGGAAGGGGCAGAGTTAAGGGATGCGATGACCGTGCTTCGCCGGATCTGTTCGCAAGGTGACGGCTATGTGCTGACCGTGCGCTCCCGCCGTGTGTTCCGCGCCGTTGGGGTGCACGGGATGCGGAGGTCGGCGGCGTGGGAAACGGCAGCGGTTCACCGGCTGGGCAACCTCGCGTTGATCTTCCCGGTTCCGGAGCCGGTGGTCTTGCGGACCGGAGCCGTGCGCGCGCCCGTGAACCTGCTGCTCCCGACGGAGTTGGGGTTCGAGGTGGCGGAAGCGTGGCGGGAGCTGACGGGACCGGCTGAGCACGAGGAGGGAGGTGTGGATGGCAGGACGGAACAAGCGGGCTGAGGAGAGGTACGCGAACCTCGTCAACGCGATCGATTTCGTGACCGAGCAGTTCGGTCCGTTGGACAAGCTGATCGCGAAGATGCGGGCGAACCCTTCTCCTCCGGGTTCGTGGCGGGTTACTCCGCCTGACGACTTGAAGAAGTTGCTCGCCACGGTTCGGCAGAGCCTGACGAACTTGAAGGACCAAGCGGCCCGCTACGAGACGGAGCTGAAGACTCGGGAGTGGAAGGTCTGAATGTCACAGGAATTGACCACGGCGTTGGAATGCGTGGACAAGTCCATGCGGCAACTGCGCCTGGCCATGCTGGACATCCCGTATAGGCGGGAGGGGTTCAAGAACCAGCACAACACGTTCGTGCGGTCGGTCGCGGTTCTGCGGACCGCGTTGTCCTACTCGCGTTCGCAGCTCGAACCGCCGTCCGCTCGTCGGCGTCGGCGAGGCAGTCCGCGCAAGTAGCGCATTCACGTCACGGCAACGGCCGATCACTGCTCACCGGTGGTCGGCCGTTGCCGTGCCTGATCTGAGGGGACGAAGCATGTCGCGAACGACTACGGGCGCGTCCCGGCGTTCGGCTGGATGGGAGTTCCGCACGGTGCGGTGGTTTGTTCGCCATCCCGGCGCGGTGATGGGTCCTGGTGCGCTCGGGGTCTCGGCGGGTGAGTTGGGGCCTGAGGTGACCGGTGGTGTTGTCGGTGGCCTGATGGTGGGGACGGTGGCTTGGTACCGGGCGCATCCGGACACGTTCGATGCGTGGGCTGCGCCGGTGTTGCGGGCTTGGCAGCGTAGGTGGGCTGGTGCCTACACGGGTCGGCGTTGGGTGAACCTGATGGGCTCGTGCGGGTTGACCACGGTGCACTACCGGACCGGGGAAGTGCTGGTGCCGCGTGTGCTGCGGGTGCGGTCCTGGTCTCCGTCGATCGACGTGGTGCGGGTGCGGTTGGTGCCCGGTCAGGCGTTGCGGGCGTTCGCGGCGGTGTTGCCGGAGTTGGCGGCGACGCTGAAGGCCGAGCGGGTCGCGGTGGAGCAGGGTCGCCCCGGTGAGGTCGTGCTGATCGTCCAGCGGGATGAGCCGTTCGACCGGGTGATTCCGGCTCCAGTGATGCCGGAGTCCTCCGAGGCGGTGGACCTGCGGTCGCTGCGCCTGGGGGAGACGGAGCTGGGCGGGGAGTGGCGTGAGCCGTTGATCGGTACGCATCACCTGACGGCGGGTGCGACCGGTGCGGGCAAGAACTCGGTGGTGATGGCGAAGCTGCGCGCCGTTGCGCCGATGATCCGTGACGGGTTGGTGCGGCCGTGGGTGTGTGACCCGAAGCTGTTCGAGTTCGTGGCGCTCAAGCCGATCCTCGACGGCCGGTATGCCGACAACCCGGAGGACTGCGCCGAGTTGATCGAGCGATTTGTCGACAACATGCAGCGCAAGCAGAAGCGGTTGCAGCGCAAGGGGAAGCGTTCGGTTCCGGTGTCGCCCGATCATCCGGTGGACTGGCTGATCCTCGATGAGGTCGGCTTCCTGATGTCCTACAACTCCGAGTACGCGCACGAGATCACCAACGCCTGCGCGGTGATTTCTTCGATGGGCCGCGCGACCAATGACGTGCTCGATGTGTACGTGCAGGAGCCGTCCAAGGACGTGCTGCCGATCCGTGACCTGCTGCCGCATCGGGTGTGCCTGCGGGTGACCTCCGAGCGGCACCCGGACATGGTGCTGGGCGAGGGTGCGCGCGAGCGTGGCGCGATTGCCGACGAGATCCCGGCCGACGAGTCCAGTGCCGGTATCGGCTATCGGGTCGACCCGCGTTCCCGCACTCCACGGCGGGTGCGTGCGGCCTACACCAGCGACCACGACATCGATGAGTTGGTCGCGTTCGTCAAGGCCGGTCCGGCCGACTCCGGGTCGAGTCTGCGCGTCGTCGCCTGACCTCATTCCTTCCCTGACTCTTGGAGCTTTGCCATGCCTTCGAACAGTTCTCGTTCGCTGGACCGGATCATCCGCACGCTGCGGTCGCTCATGCGGTCCACTGGCTTGCCTCGGCCGGATCGGGTGTTCATCTCGACCGTGACGGGTTCGGTCCAGGTCGAGTTCGACTCCGGCACCGCGCCCGATCGGCTCGCCGCGCTGCTGCTGTGGGTGACCCGCCTGGACGGTGTGACGCTCACCTGGTCCCTGCACGCCGATCACACCCTGATCGTGACGGCCACAGCCCGCAACGCAGCCGGGTTGATGTTCGGCCTGACCACCTTGGCGGCCGTCTCGGACTTCGACGGCACCCCTGGTCCTGGCGACTCGGTAGTGCTTGCCGGGACGTTTCGCCTGGTGCCTTCGGTGGCCGAGTCGGTGACCTTCGAGGAGGTCGCCCGCCTGGTCCACCTCGGCCGCGCGGTGGCAGCCCGTCGCCGCGTGGCCGGGGCAACGGCTGCGTGAACGGGCGACCATGCCGCACACGATCAAGCTCCGACGTGACGTGTTCACCAAGGCCGCTCGGCTCGCCGGCTTCCGGTCGACGTACGCCCTGGCCAAAGCGATGGACGTCAACCGCTCCACGGTGGCCCGCGTGCTGGCCGGAGAGATGCAACCCGGACCCGCGTTCATCGCTGGGGCACTGCTGGCGCTCGCTCCGATGCAGTTCCACGACCTGTTCACCATCGCCTCGGACCAGCGGCGGAACCCTGCGGAGGTGAACCGTGTTCCGCAAGCGCAGGATCGATGACCAGGGCGAATCGCGCACGGTGCGCAAGCTGCGCGCCCGGCTCGCCGAGTCTCACCAGCTGCACGACCTGACGTCGGACCCGCTGTTGCACGCCGTCCGCCTGGAGCGCTTCCGCGTCTCGATCACCCGCTCCATGTGGTGCTTCCTCGCCCTGGGCTTGGGCTTCACCACCACCGGAGTGCACGAATTCCTGGCCGGCCACCTGACGCCGGTCGCCGCGCTGTGGTGGGGCGCGTGGCTGGTCGAGCCGGCGTTGGCGGGCATCCTCGTCACGCTGCTGCGCTGGGAAGCGGAAATGCTGTCCCGGGGCCTGGCCGTCGACGCCGCGCCGGTCGTCTGGCTCAAACGGCTCCTGCTCGGCGCAACCCTGATCACCAACGTGTGGTCCTCGCTGCGCCCACCGTCCGGTCAGGTCGAGTACGGCGTGGTCTTCCTCCACGTCGTCGTGCCGCTGGTCGTGTTCCTCATAGCCGAAGTCATGCCGGTCATCCAGCACCGCTGCAACGCCGCCCGTGACCGCGTGATGGCCACTACGGCACCGATGCCGACCACCGCCGCTACGGCCATCAGCGCGCCGCGTACAGCGCTCAAGCTGCCGGCTCACCTGCAAGCCGTCCTCGGCACCAAGGCCGCCGAAGTCCGTGAACAGGGCCGCGCCATCACCCCTGCCGACGTGCAGGCCGCGGTGAACGTTCCGGACGCCTTCGCGGTCCAGCTCGCCGAACAACTCAACGCTGCCTGAAAGGAGAGCTTTGATCCTCTCGCTCGAAGATCGCATTGCCGACCGCGTCCAACGGGCCGACTACCGCGACTGGCGCGACAAAGTCACCGCCACCGGCGGGTGCCTGGCACCGATCCGGCTGTTCGGAGCCTGGCAGCTCCACAACCTCGACAGCACGAAAGTCCTCGCCCACCTCGGCGGCGACGTCATGGTGCCCTGCGGCAACCGTCGCGCCTCGGTCTGCCCCTCCTGCTCGGACCGGTACGCGGCCGACGCCTTTCACCTCATGCGCGCCGGCCTGTCCGGAGGCAGCAAGGGCGTCCCCGAGTCCGTAGCCGAGAAGCCGCGCGTGTTCACCACCCTGACCGCCCCATCGTTCGGCGCGGTCCACAACCGGCCCACCACTTCGAGCGGTAAGGCGCGGCCGTGCACGGGGTGCGGCCAGTTCCACCACCTCGACGACCCTCGCATCGGCGGTGCGGTCGACCCCGATACCTATGACTACGTCGGCGCGGTGCTCTGGCAGGCGCACGCGGGCAAGCTGTGGCACCGGTTCACCATCGCCCTACGGCGGGCGCTGGCTCGTGCGGCCGGGTTGACGGTGCGGGACTTCAAGGACCACGCGCGGCTGTCGTACGCCAAGGTCGCCGAATACCAGCGACGCGGCCTGGTCCACTTCCACGCCGTCATCAGGATCGACGGCCCCGACGGCTCACACGACCCGGCACCCGCCTGGGCGACTGTCGACCTGGTCGACCACGCGGTTCGGGTCGCTGCCCGCTCCGTCCTGGTCGAGTCCTTCCGGCCGGATGGCACGGTGATTGACCTGGTCTGGGGTGCGCAGGTCGACGTGCGCCCGATTCAAGCCGATGTCGAGGATGACGCCGGGGCGGTCAGCGACAGCAAGCTCGCGGCCTACGTCGCCAAGTACGCGACCAAGGGCACTGGCGCACGTGACACGCCTGACCGGCCGATCCGGTCGCAGCTCGACATCGACCACCTGCGTGTCTCCGACCACCACCGGCGCATGATCCAAACCGCGTGGGACCTCGGTGACCTGCACTTCTACACCGAACTCAACCTTCGCAAGTGGGCACACATGCTCGCCTTCCGCGGGCACTTCCTGACCAAGTCCAAGCACTACTCGACCACCTTCAAGCGCATCCGCGAGGACCGCCGCGCCTTCCGGGCGGCCGAAGTCCTCGAACGCCTCGGCCTGGCGGCCGACGAGGTGATCGTCGTCAACGACTGGGCCTACGCCGGCTCCGGCTACGCCAACGACGCCGAGCGCGAACTGGCCTCCGGCATCGCCGAACGCCTCCGCGCACAACGCCAACGCCAGTACACAGAGGAGGACGCAGCGTGAACGAAATCTGGGACATCGAGCAGGTAGCGGCCTACCTCCGCATCCCGGTCAACACCATCTACCAGTGGCGGACCAGGAAGTACGGCCCTCCCGGCCGCCGGGTCGGCAAGCACCTGCGCTTCAACGCCGCCGACGTCAAGGCGTGGTTCGAGTCGCTTCCCACCGAGGCGGCCTGATGGGTAGACGGCCGATGCCGGTGGGCACCTACGGGAAGATCAGGACCGAGACCCTCGGCCCGAAGCGGTACCGGGCTCGTTGCCGGTATCGCGACTTCAACGGCAAGGTCTACGACGTCGAGCGCATGGGGACCAGCCGAGCGGACGCGGAGAACAACCTCAAGGCGGCTATCCGCGACTGGGTGACACCCGTTGCGGGAGCGACTGTCACAGCGAGTACCAAGTTCCGAGACGTTGCGGCTCGATGGTTGGCCGAGCTGGTGCGCGACGCTGAACGGGAGTTCCGTTCCTGGGGCACGGTCGACACCTACCGCAACCGGTTGGAAGGGCTCGTCCTCCCCGCCGTGGGCGACCTGCGGATGAACGAGTTGTCCACGCCGATCCTGGACGCCCTGTGCAAGAAGGTCCGGGACAATTCCAGCGCCAGTTCGGCGAAGACCGTGAGGGCTGTTCTGAGCGGTGTCTGTGCCTACGCGGTCCAGCACGGGGCTCTTGAGGCGAATCCCGCGCGGGAGATCACCCGATTGGAGAGCAAGCGGGCGAAGCACCGGCCGCAGAAGTCGCGGGCGTTGGCGGCGGCCGAAGTGGTCGACCTGCTCAAGAAGCTCGATGCGGATGAGCAGGCGGTCAAGGACGACCTGCCGGACCTGGTCCGGTTGTTCCTGGGCACGGGAGAGCGGACCGGTGAGGCGCTGGGCGCGCACTGGCCGGACTTCAACGCAGAGGCACGGGAGTTGGCGATGTCCGGGAACGTCATCCGGGCACGTGGGCGCGGTCGGGTCGTGAATCGGGGCAAGACGGCGAACTCCGAACGGCCGATCCCGCTCCCGGACTGGTGCGTGGCGATGCTGGTGGAAAGGCGCTCGAAGGCGTTGGACCTCGACGGTCCGATCTTCCCCAGTTCGACCGGAACGATTCGTGAAGCTACGAACGTGCGCAATCGCGCGTGGAAGCCGTTCATCGCCCGAGCGGGCTACGAATGGGTGACTTTCCGAACCTTTCGGAGGACCGTCGCGACGCTGCTGGACGAGGCGGGTCTGACGGCGAGGCAGATCGCCGATCTGCTCGGCCACTCCCGGCCGTCGATGACGCAGGACGTGTACATGGGGCGCAGGTCACCCGGTCGGGCGGCGGCGGACGCGCTCGGGGCTGTGATCAGGCCCGACGACCATAAGTGAGGGGTAAGTGGGGGCTTCGAGGTTGCTCGGCCCCCGACAGATCGTCGTGACCAGCGAGTCTGGTGGGCCGCCAGGGACTCGAACCCTGAACCCGAAGATTAAAAGTCTCCTGCTCTGCCAATTGAGCTAGCAGCCCTTGGTCGACAGCTTACCGAGGTGGGGGCCCCGGGTGAGCAGGGTGGTGCGGGCGTCGGTGTGGGTGGTGTCACGTCCGGGGGCGGCGGTGGGCCGGGGGTGCAGGTCAGGGGTTCGCCGTCACGTCCCGCGGGCGTGGCCGGCTTACCGTGGGGTGGTGCGGGTGGCTACGTGGAACGTGAACTCGGTCAAGCAGCGGGTGCCCCGGTTGTTGCCGTGGCTCGACCAGCGGCAGCCCGATGTGGTCTGCCTGCAGGAGACGAAGCTCGCGGACGACGCCTTCACGGCGCTCCTCGGGGAAGAGCTGGCCGGCCGCGGGTACGAGGTGGCGGTGCACGGCGAGCCGCGGTGGAACGGGGTGGCGATCCTGTCCCGGGTCGGGCTGGAGGACGTGGTCGTCGGGCTCGCCGGTGCGCCCGGGTTCCCGCACCCCGAGGCGCGGGCGGTGGCGGCGACGTGCGGCGGGGTGCGGGTGCACTCGGTCTACGTGCCGAACGGGCGGGCGCCCGACTCGGACCACTACCGGTACAAGCTGGCCTGGCTGGCGGCGTTGCGGGACGTGGTGGCGGCCGGTCCGGAGGACGCCGTGGTCTGCGGTGACGTCAACATCGCGCCCGCGGACGCCGACGTGTTCGACCCGGCGGCCTTCGCCGGCCACACGCACGTGACCGCGCCCGAACGGGAGGCGTTGGCGGCGTTGCAGGCGGTCGGGCTGCACGACGTGGTCCGCGACCGGTGGCCGGACGAGCGGGTCTTCAGCTACTGGGACTACCGCGCGGGCATGTTCCACCAGGACCTCGGCATGCGCATCGACCTGGTGCTGGCGTCGGCGCCGGTGGCGGCCCGGGTCGAGGCCGCGTGGGTCGACCGGCACGCCCGCAAGGGCACCGGGCCGAGCGACCACGCGCCGGTCCTGGTCGACCTCGACGAGGCGCCGGACGGCGACATCGGGCCGGTGGTGCCGCCGCCGTCCGCGCCGCGCGCCCGCAAGTCGGTCAAGCTGCCGCAGTCCAAGTCCTGAACAGCGGGATGCCCGCGCGCTGACTCCGCCATCATGTGGCCGACCCGCCACCCGGAGGAGCAGCCGCCGTGACCGACCACGTGACGCAGGCGTACCTGGACGACGAGCGCCTGCACGGGGTGATGGGACGGCTCGACCTGCCGCCGCACCTGGCCGCCGCCTATGGCGACCGGTTGGTCGACCGGCCGTACTTCCTGGAGGAGTACACCGCGCACCGGGTCGCGGCCGACGTGATGGACCTCTTCGAGCTGCTGTTCTCCCTGCCCGTCAGGCTGTTCGGCGGCAGCTTCGCCCGGTACGCCGACGCCTTGGGCCTCCCGCCCGAGCGGACCGCGCTGATGGGCGCCGACCGGCCGCCGATGCACGGCCGCGCGGACTTCCACCGGGTCGGCGGCGACGTGCGGCTGCTGGGGCTCGACGCGGGCTCCCGGCTGGCCGGCGTGCACCTCGGCGGGCTGTCGCGTGCCGTCCACGAGCACCCCGAGATGCAGCCGTTCGTCGCCGAGCACGAACTGGCCTGCTACGACCCGGTCGGCAAGCTGCTCGACGTCATCGGCCGCGACCGCACCATCGCGTTCGTCGGGGTGGAGCGCCTCGACGGCATCAGGGAAGCCTGCGCGCGCGACGGCGTGGACGTCCTGGTCGGCGGGCCGCACGAGCTGACCGACCGCGACGGGTACCTGTACCTCGACGGCAGCCGGCTGGACGTGGTCGTCCGGTACTTCTCCGCCGAGCAGGCCGCCGGCGTCGTGGACACCCTGGTCAGGGGCCACAAGACCGAGCTGTACACGTCCTTGTCGAGCTGCTGGTACGGCGGCGGGGCGACCCTGGCCCTGGTGGCCGACCGCCGCGACGAGCTGCCCGAGGACGCGCGGGCGCTGGTGGACCGGTTGCTGCCGTGGACCCGCGCCGTGCGGGACGTGCCGCGCGACCGGCTCCGCGAGGACCGGGAGGGGTTGGTCGTCAAGGCCTCCGCCGGTGGGGACGTGCACCAGGGGTGGCTGCTGACCGACCGGGAGTGGGTCGCCGTCCTGGACGAGGTGGCGGACGGGCCGTACGTCGTGCAGGAACGCGTGCGGCCCACGCCGGACGTCGTCCCCGGCGACGACCGGCCGTGGCTGACGACGTGGGGTTGGTTCGTGACCGACCAGGGGTTCGCGGGCATGGCCCTGCGGGCGCGGCCGGTGGCGGACGGCGTTGTGGTCGGCGGCCGGTCCCGCGTGTCCGGTCTCCTCCTGTACTGAGCCCCTTCCTGTACGGATCGGGGTGGTCCGACCGCGTTGCGTCATTCCGCCCGGCTGCCCGCGGAGAACGGGTTAGGGTCCGGGAAAGGGGGGTGCATGGGGCAGTTCTTCGCGGCGGCGCTGGGTTTCCCGGTCGCGGTGCTGAGCGTCCTGCTGGTGGTGGTCGTCGCCTACTGGCTGCTGGTCGCGTTCGGCGCGGCGGACGCGGACTGGGTCGAGCTGGACATCGGCGGTGTGCCGGCCACGATCGGGATCTCCCTCCTGATCACCTTCTGGTGGTTCGCGTGCCTGTCGGGGGTCGTGCTGTTCGAGCCGGCGTCGGCGGTCGGGGGCCTGGCCGTGCTCGGCGGGTCGCTCGTGGTGGGGTCCGTGCCGGCACGGCTGGCGATGGCGCCGTTGAAGCGGCTGTTCCCGGCGGACGCTCCCGCGTCACGCCTGGACTTCGTGGGCCGCACGTGCGTCATCCGCACCGGGCGGGTCACGCAGGCGTTCGGCCAGGCCGAGGTCACCGCCGCGGACGGCTCGTCGGCGGTGGTGCAGGTGCGGCAACCCGGCCACGACCCGCTGACCGCGGGCACCACCGCGCTGATCTTCGACTACGACGTGGACGGCGAGTTCTTCTGGGTCGCGCCCCTCGAACTCGGACCCGGCCCGACTCTCACACTGGGGGACCACTGATGGATGTCATCACCACCGGGTTCGGCATTCTCGTCGCCGTCGTCCTGGTCGTCGTGATCGCGCTGCTGATCCTGGTCAGCCGCCTGTTCCGCAAGATCGACCAGGGCAAGGCGCTGATCATCTCCAAGGTGCGCAAGGTGGACGTCACGTTCACCGGTGCGGTGGTGCTGCCGGTGCTGCACCGCGCGGAGGTCATGGACATCTCGGTGAAGACCATCGAGATCCGCCGCGCCGGTCAGGAGGGCCTGATCTGCCAGGACAACATCCGGGCCGACATCCGCATCACGTTCTTCGTGCGGGTCAACAAGACCGTCGAGGACGTCATCAAGGTCGCCCAGGCCATCGGCACCGCCCGCGCGAGCGACGAGGCCACGCTCCAGGAGCTGTTCAACGCCAAGTTCTCCGAGGCGTTGAAGACCGTCGGCAAGCAGCTCGACTTCATCGACCTCTACACCAAGCGCGACGAGTTCCGCGACCGGATCATCCAGGTCATCGGCACCGACCTCAACGGCTACAGCCTGGAGGACGCGGCGATCGACTACCTGGAGCAGACGCCGATGGCGCAGCTGAACCCGTCGAACATCCTCGACGCCCAGGGCATCCGCAAGATCACCGAGCTGACCGCGATCGAGCACGTGCGCACCAACGAGTTCACGCGGCACGAGGAGAAGGAGATCACCCGCCAGAACGTCGAGGCGCGCGAGGCGATCCTGGAGCTGGAGCGCCGCCAGGCCGACGCGGAGATCAAGCAGAAGCGCGAGGTCGAGACGATGCGGGCCCGCGAGGAGGCGGAGATCGCCAAGGTGCAGGCCGAGGAACGCCTCAAGTCGAACACCGCGCACATCCGCACGGACGAGCAGCTGGGCATCCAGACCGAGAACAAGGCGCGCGAGATCGCGGTGGCGGAGAAGAACCGCGAACGCGTGATCGCGATCGAGACCGAGCGCATCGAGAAGGACCGGCTGCTGGAGGTCATCGGCCGGGAGCGGGAGACCGAGCTGTCCCGGATCGCCGCGGACAAGGAGCTGGAGGCCGAGAAGCGGTCCATCGCGGAGGTGGTCCGGGAGCGGATCGCGGTGGAGAAGACCGTGGCCGAGCAGGAGGAGATCATCAAGCGGCTGCGCGCGGTCGAGGAGGCCGAGCGGCAGCGGCAGACCGTGGTGATCAGGGCCGAGGCGCAGGCGCAGGAGGGCCTGGTCAAGGACATCAAGGCGGCCGAGGCCGCCGAGCAGGCCGCGAAGTTCAAGGCCCGCGAGGAGCTGCTGCTCGCGGAGGCCAGGCAGCAGGCCGCGGAGCTGGACACCCGCGCCATGATCCGGCTGGCCGAGGGCAAGCAGGCCGAGGTGGCGGCGTCCGGCCTGGCCGAAGTGCAGGTGCGGGAACGCGACGCCGAGGCGATCGAGAAGGTGGGCCGCGCCGAGGCCGTCGTGGAGCGGGAGAAGGCCCTGGTGGCCGCGCTCGCGATCCGCGAGAAGCTGAAGGGCGAGGCGGAGGGCCTGGCCGACAAGGCGGGCGCGATGGCCGCGCTGGACGGCGCGACCCGCGAGCACGAGGAGTACCGACTGCGGCTGGAGGCCGACAAGGAGGTCCGGCTCGCCGGGATCGACGTGCAGCGGCAGGTGGCCGAGGCGCAGGCGATGGTGCTGGCGGCGGGCCTGGAGAAGGCCGACATCGACATCATCGGCGGCGACAGCATGTTCTTCGACCGGATCGTCGGCGCGATCACCCTCGGCAAGCAGGTGGACGGGTTCGTGGAGAACTCCGACGTGGCGCGGACCCTCGCCGGGCCGTGGCTGGACGGGTCGGCGAGCTTCACCGACGACATCGGCAGGCTGCTCGGCTCGCTGAGCACCGGTGACGTGAAGAACCTGACCGTGTCGGCGCTGCTGCTCAAGCTGATCAACTCGGGTGGGCCGGACGAGGGCAAGCTGCGCGAGCTGCTGGCCGCCGCGCAGCGGCTGGGCGTGGCCGAGCGGCCGGTCGCCTCGCTGTCGTGACGACCACCGCCACCGCCACGCCCGAGGGGATCGGCCTGGAGGCGGGCACCTACGAGGTGCTGCGGGCCCGGCTGGCCGAGCAGGCGTCCGGGCTCGCCCGACGGGCCGAAGCGCTCAACGCGCGCCGCCTGGAGGTGTTCGGCAGCGCCGAGCTGGCGCTGCTGGGCACCGAGCGCATCCGCACCGAGCACAACTGCGTCCCACGGGACGTGGTGCAGGTCGCCGGCCTGATGCTGTTCGGCTACAACGTCTTCATCGGCCTCAAGCCGGAGACGACGGTCGACGACGTGTTCTCGCTGCACCGCTTCACCCGCGACGGTGACGCGTTCCGGTTCGAGGACGCCGACGACGACGAGCTGCCCGGCCTGCTGCGCGACCCGCGGTTCGAGCGGGACTTCGCGGAGCTGTACCGGTACTACCGGGACACCAGGCTGATCCAGCTGCGCCGGGTCGAGGGCCGGTTGCTGGCGGTGTTCCAGACCGGCGCGCGGATAGGGGACGTCCGGGTGCTGCGCTGGCGGGTCGGCGTGGACGGCGCGGTCGAGTACCTGGACAACCGGGGCGAGCGCGACCACGTGTTCCCGCCGTCGCACGACTTCGAGTGGACCACCACCGGCCGCGAGCACCACGTGCTCGGCCGCCACCCGCACATCTCCGTCGAGGACGAGGTGTTCGTCGAGACGGTCGGCGGGGACCTGACCATCAAGGTGGAGAACAACACCGAGACCGGCGAGGGCATCTACACCGAACCGGTGGACGAGCCGCTGCAGTCGCTGGCCGACGGCGAGGTGCAGTACGCGCGGGTCGGCTCGCTGATCCTGCTGCGCATCCGCCCGTACAACGAGACCGCGTGGCGGCACCTGGTGTTCAACACCCGCACCCGGTCGGTGGTGCGGCTGGACGGCATCGGCCAGGCGTGCCAGCGGCTGCCCGAGGACCAGGGCCTGATCTTCCCCGGCGGCTACTACCTGGCCACGGGCGTCAGCAAGACGTTCGACACCCCGGTGGACGAGCTGGAGTTCGAGCGGGTCATCCGCTCCACCAACGGCGAGGACGCGCTGTACGTGTTCCACGCCCGCCGTGACGGCCGGTCGCTGCTGCTGCCCTACAACGTGATCCGCAAGGAAGTGGCGAACCCGTTGTCCTGCCACGGGTACTCGCTGTTCGACGACGGCACGCTCGTCGTGTTCCGGGCGTCGAGCGACGAGCCGACCCGCGTGCACCCGATGCAGGTGTGGCAGACGCCGTACCTGTCCGACGCCTACGCCGCCGCGCAGCCCGTGGGCACCGGGCCGTTGGAGCGGGTCGGGAACGCCGACCTGGTGCGCGGCATCTCCGACTGCCTGTCGGTGAGCCGGATGGTGGGCGAGATGGCGCCGTCCGCTCCGGTGTTCGAGGACCTCATCGCGTCCTGCACCAGGGTGTTCGACGCCTACCACTGGCTGGGCGAGCCGGACCTGGGCGACCTGCGCACCCCGTTGACGCAGGTGCGCGCGACCGCCGAGCAGGTGCTGGACGAGTTCGAGACCGTGCAGGCGCTGACCGACCAGGCGGCGACCGCGGTGGCCGAGGCGGACGAGCGGATCACGTCGGTGGTGCGCCGGGTGCGCGGCGAGGTGCCGACGACGGCCGACGCGTGGGTGCGGCAGCTGGCCGAGCTGCGCCGGTCCCAGGGGCACCTGGTGACGTTGAAGGAGCTGCGGTACGCCGACGTGGCCCGCATCGACGAGCTGGTCGCCGTGCTCGACGAGGAGCTGGACGGCACGGCGCGGCGCGCGGTCGAGCACCTGCGCCGCGACGACGCGTTCACCGGCTACCACGAGCAGGTCGAGGCGCTGGTCGGGAAGGCCGACGCGATCCGCACGGTCGCGGAGGCCGCGCCGGTGGTCGAGGAGCTGGGCGAGCAGCAGCACGGCCTGGAGGTGCTGACCGAGGTCGTCGGGTCGCTCGACATCGCGGACGCCACCGTGCGCACGTCGATCCTGGAACGCATCGGTGAGGTGCTGGGCGGGCTGAACCGGGCGCGGGCCACGGTGGACGGGCGCAGGCGCGCGCTGCTGGCCACCGAGGGCCGGGCCGCGTTCGCCGCCGAGTTCGCGCTGCTCGGGCAGGCGATCACCGGCGCGCTGGCGGTCGCGGACACCCCGCAGCGCTGCGACGAGCAGCTGGGCAGGCTGCTGCTCCAGCTCGAGAACCTCGAGTCGCGGTTCGGTGAGTTCGACGACTTCCTCACCCGGCTCGGTGACAAGCGGACCGACGTCTACGAGGCTTTCTCGTCGCGCAAGCAGGCGCTGCTGGACGACCGGGCCCGCCGCGCCGACCGGCTCGCGTCCTCCGCCGACCGCATCCTGGGCAGCGTGGCCAGGCGGGTGGCGTCGCTGGCGTCGTTGGACGAGGTGAACACCTACTTCGCGTCCGACCCGATGGTGGTGAAGATCCGCTCGGTGGCCGACGAGCTGCGGTCGTTGGGCGACGAGGTGCGCGCCGAGGAGCTGACCGGCCGGGTGCTGGCCGCGCGGCAGGAGGCGGGCCGCTCGCTGCGCGACCGGCTGGACCTGTTCGACGGCGAGACGATCCGGCTGGGCAGGCACCGGTTCGCGGTCAACACCCAGCCGATCGACCTGACCCTGGTGCCGAAGGACGGCGCGCTGTCGTTCGCCATCACCGGCACCGACTTCCGCGCGCCCGTGCGCGACCCGGAGTTCGCGGACACCCGGCCGTTCTGGGACCAGCTGCTGGTGTCGGAGACCGCCGAGGTCTACCGGGCCGAGCACCTGGCCACGTCGGTCCTGGCCACGCACCCGGTCGACGAGCTGCACGCCGCCGTGACCGAGGACCGGTTGGCCGAGGTGGTGCGCGGGGTGGCCGAGTCGCGGCTGGACGAGGGCTACGAGCGGGGCGTGCACGACCACGACGCGACCCGGATCCTCGACGTCGTGCTGCGGCTGCACGCGGGCGCGGGCGTGCTGCGGTACCCGCCCGCCGCACGGGCCGCGGCGCAGCTGATGTGGGCTTCGGCCGACGAGGACGCGCGGGCGACGTTCGAGCGGCGGGCGGCGTCGCTGGGACGCGCGCGGGAGGCGTTCGGGCACACGTCCGCGATCGACGAGCTGTGCGCGGAGCTGTCCGCGGCGGCCGGCGACCCGTTGGCGGGCGAGTACCTGTTCGAGGAGCTGTGCAGCGCGCCGTTCGGGTTCGCCACGAGCGCCGGGGCGCGCGCTCTGGTCGACGCGTTCCACCGGGCGCTGGGCGGGCGCAAGGAGTTCGACGAGGACCTGCGGGCGTTCACCGACCTCGACGTCCGGCGGCGGTTGGTGGAGGGCTGGTACGAGGCGTTCCTGGGCGGTCTGCCCGACAAGGACCGGTACCTGCCCGACCTGCCGGAGGCGGTGGCGGTGGAGCTGTGCCGCGACCTGCCTCGGCACGAGTCGTCCGCGCAGCTCCAGGCCACTGTGGACGGTCTGCTCGGCGCGCACCCGCGGATCACCGACCGGAAGCTGGACGTCCGGCTGGACGAGCTGCTGACCCGCACCCGCCTGTTCCGCGAGCAGCGCGTGCCCGCCTACCGCGCCTACCAGCGTCGGCGCAACGAGGTCGTGGCCGCCGAACGGGCCCGGCTGCGGCTGGACGAGTACCGGCCGCAGGTGATGAGCGCGTTCGTCCGCAACCGGCTGCTCGACGAGGTGTACCTGCCGCTGATCGGGGACAACCTGGCCAAGCAGCTCGGCGCCACCGGCGACGGCAAGCGCACCGACCAGATGGGCCTGCTGCTGCTCATCTCACCGCCCGGCTACGGCAAGACCACGCTCATGGAGTACGTCGCCAACCGGCTCGGCCTGGTGTTCGTCAAGGTCAACGGCCCGTCGCTGGGCCACGACGTGACATCGGTCGACCCGGCGGAAGCGCCGAACGCCACCGCGCGGCAGGAGGTCGAGAAGATCTCGTTCGCGCTGGAGGCCGGCAACAACGTGCTGCTGTACCTGGACGACATCCAGCACACGTCACCGGAGCTGCTGCAGAAGTTCATCTCGCTGTGCGACGCGCAGCGGCGGATGGAAGGCGTGTGGGACGGCGGCACGCGCACCTACGACCTGCGCGGCAAGCGGTTCGCGGTGTGCATGGCCGGCAACCCGTACACCGAGTCGGGGCAGCGGTTCCGCATCCCCGACATGCTCGCCAACCGCGCCGACGTGTGGAACCTGGGCGACGTGCTGTCCGGGCGCGAGGACCTGTTCGCGCTCAGCTACGTCGAGAACGCGCTGACCTCCAACCCGGTGCTCGCGCCGCTGTCCACCCGTGACCGCGGCGACGTGGAGCTGCTGGTGCGGATGGCGCGCGGCCAGGACGTGCGGGCGGACCGGTTGGCGCACCCGTACACGTCGGTCGAGCTGGAGCAGGTGCTGTCCGTGCTGCGCAAGCTGCTGCGCGTGCAGGAGGTCGTGCTGGCGAACAACCAGGCCTACATCGCCTCGGCCGCCCAGTCCGACGCCTCCCGCGTCGAACCGCCGTTCCAGCTCCAGGGGTCGTACCGGAACATGAACAAGCTGGCGGAGAAGGTCGTGCCGGTGATGAACGACGCCGAGCTCGACGCCGTGATCGACGACCACTACGTGGGCGAGGCGCAGACGCTGACCTCGGGCGCGGAGGCGAACCTGCTCAAGCTGGCCGAACTGCGCGGCACCCTCACCCCGGCCCAGGCGACCCGCTGGGAGGAGGTGAAAGCCGCCTACGTCCGCGCCCGGACCCTCGGCGGCGCGGACGACGACCCCACGACCCGCACGGTGGGCGCCCTGTCCCTCCTGACCGACCGCGTGGGCACCGCCCTGGACCGCCTGGCCGACCGCTGACCCCTACCCCCTCGCGTGTCCTACCCCCGGAACGCGCGAGTTGAACGCTCAGAACACGAGAGTCCTACGTTCGTGTCGCGAGAGTCCTACGTCCACAGCGCGAGAGTCCTACGTCCAGGACACGTGAGTTCAACGCTCAGCACGCCGACGAACGGTCAGTCGGCCCGTTCGCAGGCGACGCCGTCGTGGTCGAGGTCGAGGTGGTGGCGGTCCCAGCCGACCACCTCGATGCGGCCCACGCCCTGCTCGCGCAGCCAGTCGCACAACCGCCGGACGTCGCGCGGGAAGCGCCACGGCACGCACAGGTCCTCGGTCAGGTACGAGGGGTCGCACTTCCACAGCGGCCGGGTCGACGTCGGGCCGGCCGGGACGCTCGACGTCGTCACCGGAGCCGGCGGCGGCTCGGACGTCGTCGTCACGACGGTCGTGGTGGTGGTCGGCGGCTCCGGCCGCGGCTCGGGCGGCGGAACGACGACCACGACCGACGGGGGCCGCGCGGCTGCCAGCGTGGTCGTGTAGGTGACGCTGAGCACGCCCGGCTCCGCGGGGCTCACCTCGACCCGGCGCACGTCCACCGGTCGCGGCTCGTCCACCGTGATCGCCAACGTCGCGAGCACACCGGTCGCGAGTAACAGCGCCGTTCCCGCGAAGGCGACACTCCTGCCACTGCTCATCCCCGCACCCGTCCGGCTCGCCGAAGTGTCACGTGAAATCGTTCACGCGGCTAAAGGTGTTACGCCCCAGCAGTTGCGGCAGGTCGGCAGGGGTGACGGAAACGACACGTCATGACACGATCGAGTGGTGGACGTCGGGTTGCTCGGACCGGGGACGGTGACCTGGCAGCTGCACGCCGACCCCGCCATGTGGGTCGCCGGCATCGCGAGCCTCTACCTCCAGTCGCTCCACCCGCGCGCGGTCGCGGCCGTGGTGCAGAACTCGAACTTCCGGCAGGACCCCCTGGGGCGCCTCCGCCGGACCGCGGACTTCGTCGGCACGGTCAGCTACGGCTCCACCGAAGAGGTCGAACGGGCCGCCGCACGGGTGCGCGGCGTGCACCGCACCCTCCGGGCCAAGGACGCCGCCGGCCGCCACTTCCGCATCGACGACCCCGAGCTGCTGCTGTGGGTCCACTGCGCCGAGGTGCACTCCTTCCTCACCGTGCTGCGCCGCGCCGGTTACCGGCTCACCGACGCCCAGGCCGACCGCTACTACGCCGAACAGCGCCGCACCGCCGCCCTCGTCGGCCTGCACGAGGACGAGGTGCCCGGCAGCACCGCCGAGGTGGCCGACTACTTCGCCGCCGTGCTGCCCCGGCTGAAGCGCACCGCGGACTCCGAGGTGGTGTACCGGTTCCTGCACCGCCCGCCCCTCGACGGCGTGCTGCGCCTCGGCTTGGACGCCTACGAACCGCTGCTCGGCCACCTGGCGTACTCCGTGCTGCCGCCGTGGGCCATCGCCCTGCACGGCCACCGCCCGTACCCCGAACCGACCGCCACCGCCCTGCTGCGCGCCGTCCGGGCCGCCGCGCTGCTCGTGCCCGCCCCGATCCGCTGGAGCGTGCCGGAAGGCCACGTCAACAAGGCCATCCGCCGCCTGGGCCGCGGTGCGGCACCCCGACGGGCGCTGCTGCCGCTCTAGCTCACACCGCCGATTGCACCGAACGGCGCAGCGACCCGGGCCACTGCGACCTTTATCGCACCGGCGGCCACCCCCGGCTTGCTTAGCATGAACAACGTCCGGCGTGTCGATCCACGCCGCGTCCCCAAGCCCCGGAGAGGTTCGCAGCTCATGCTGTTCCGAAGGATGCTGTCCGCGACCGCGCTGGTGACAGCCCTGTCGCTCGTCGCCGCGTGCGGCGGCGCGAGTGACGACACCCTGGCAGGCAGGGCCGACGACGGCGAGCTGACCGTCGGCATCCGGTACGACCAACCGGGCCTGGGACAGCGCAGGCTGGACGGCAAGGTCGTCGGCTTCGACGTGGACGTGGCCAAGTACGTGGCCGCCCAGCTCGGCGTCGACGAGTCCGGCATCACCTGGCGCGAGGCGCGGTCCGCCGACCGGGAGAAGCTGATCACCTCCGGCGAGGTCGACTTCGTCGTCGCCACCTACTCGATCACGGACAAGCGCAAGGAGCAGGTCTCCTTCGCCGGCCCGTACTTCGAGACCGGCCAGGGCGTCCTGGTCCGCTTCACCGACGGTGAGATCACCGGCCCGGAGACGCTCAACGGCAAGAAGCTCTGCTCGGTCACCGGCTCCACGTCCGCGCAGAAGGTCAAGGAGCAGTTCGCCCAGGACGTGCGCCTGGTGGAGTACGGCCAGTACTCCGACTGCGTCACCGCCCTGCTCGCCGGCAACGTCGACGCGGTGACGACCGACGAGGTGATCCTCGCCGGGTTCGTCGCGGAGAACCCGGAACTGCTCAAGGTGGTCGGCACCCCGTTCACCACAGAGCGCTACGGCATCGGCCTTGCCAAGAACGACACCAGGGGTCGCGCGGACGTCAGTGCGGCCATCGAGAAGATGGTCGGTTCCGGCGAATGGCGCACCGCGCTGGAGCGGAACATCGGTCAGGCGGGCGTGAAGCTCCCGGAACCACCCAAGGTGACCGAGAAGTAGCTGTCCGGTGGACCAATGACTTCGGGGTGGTAGTGCTGGACGGGGCCAACCGATACGCTCAGCCACGCAGGCCGTGGTTTCTGTGTTCGTGTCTCACGCTCGCGGAACGACACGCGGGCGTGCCGTCCCCACTCGAAGCAGTGGGGGAAACGCCCCGGGACGGCCGGGGCTGCACGGTGCAGCCCCAAGCTTTCCTGCGATGGAGGCAGGTACATGGCACTGGGCACTGTCAAGTGGTTCAACTCCGAAAAGGGCTTCGGCTTCATCGCGCAGGAGAACGGCGGGCCGGACGTCTTCGTGCACTACTCGGAAATCCAGGGCCAGGGTTTCCGCACCCTGGAGGAGAACCAGCGGGTCGAGTTCGAGATCGGCCAGGGCACCAAGGGTCCGCAGGCCCAGAACGTGCGCAAGGTCTGATCACGGCCGATCGCAGCTGGCTCCACCGCGGCTGATCGTTCGGCCTTCGTCTTCGCGGTAACGGCGCAGGCCCCCGACCGGGATGGTCGGGGGCCTGTTCGCGTTCGGGCCCGGCTTCGGGGGCCGGGGCGCTTTCTCCTGCTGGTGACCGGGTTCTAGTAGCCGCGCTGGCGGGCTTCCCACTCCAGCCGCTGCATGACCCACTCGGTGGCCAGCGCCTGGGGGGACGTCTGCCGCTCGGCGGCCAGCTCCTTCAGCTGCTCGTTCGCCATCAGCTGGAGGCGGAGCTGGTAGACCTGCGCGTTGCCGAAGCTCGTTCCGGCCGTCGTCTCGGCGTCCGTCGTCTCCGGGGCGAGGGCGGCGAGGTACGACTCCAGCTCGTCGTCCGGCAGGGCTTCGTCCAGTTCACGCGCGGGCGGGCGGTGACGGCCCGACTTCGACCGTCCAAGGGATCCAAGAGGCACGGCGACACGATAACGGTTGGATTGCGGAGTCGCGTCAACTGTGGCCTGGGTCACAGATGTGTGCATGGAGAGGCCCCCGCGCCAGGGGGAGGAACGCGGGGGCCGGAGGGGATCTCCACAGGCGCTGACCGGGGGTGTGTCAGCGCTTCGGATTGTTGCACGCGCACGTGGGCCTGGGGAGTGGGTTGACCCGAAATCTTCAGGTAGTCGATGCCAGAACCCTGTATCCGGACCGTTTTCGCGCTCGGCCCGGCCCGTCCGCTTACCCCCGTGGGGTAGCCGGACCGTCGTCCGGCGGCTCCAGGTTCGTGATCTCACCTTCGAGTCGCTGAACCAACTCCTCGAGGCCCGCGAGCATCCCGTCGAGCTCGCTCATCTTGTCGCTCATCAACCGGTCGATGTCCGCCTCGATCGCGGACAGCGACAGGCTGCCGAACAGCTCCTGCGGGTTCACCGCCGTCGGCCCGGCGCCGGTGGTCTCCGCCCCGGTCGTTCCCGCCCCGGTCGGCCCGGTCGCGTCGGGCTCCGACCCTGCGGCTTCCGGTCCGGCGGGTCCGGGCTCGGCGCTGTCCGGTGCGGTGGGCTCGGGCTCGGCGGGTCCGGGCTCGGCGGCCCGCTGCCCGGTCGGCTGCTGCCCGGTCGGCTGCTGGTCGGTGGCCGCGGCGCCCGGCGCCGGCGTCGTGGTCGCGTCGTCCGCCACCGCTGGTTCCGGCGTCTGCCCCGGTACCGGTTCGGTCATGGGTTGCACCCTCCTCGTTCGCGACAAGCACATCACGCGGCGCTTGACACCAAGTGGCCTACACGGAAAGTGACGCTGTGTCGTCTGTGAATCACTCTCCGGGGGGCTGCGGCGGTTCGATGGGCTCGCTTAGCCTCGCGCCAACCTCAAGTCGGGGAGGCGTCATGAGCGGGTCCCTAGAAGTACGTCAGTTCCTGTGGAACCAGGACGAAACGATGTCCAGGCCGGGCGGCGGTGGGGTGCCTGCCCAGCGAACCGGTGAACCTTCGCGGATCTCGGACGAGCAGGTGCACCGGGCGCGGCTGTCGGTGGCGCGCGGTGCCACCAGTGCCGAGGATCGGCGGCGAACCGACGCGCCTCCTCGTCGTCGAGCTCCTGCTCGGTCAGCTGCGCCTCGGCGTCCGGCGGCAGCACGACGATCTCCTGCGCCAA
>NZ_JBFAAX010000045.1:0-26296 GCF_040639995.1 Actinosynnema sp. NPDC023658
GGAGTGGCGCGATCCGCCGCGCCACTCCCACCACGTCCGGGTGCTACCTCACGCGGCGGGCGGGGTGAGGACCTTGCCGATGACGAAGACGGTGGCGTTCGCGGTCGGGATGTTGCCGCACAGCACCGGGGCGCCGTTGACGGTCATCGAGTCGCCGCTGCCCGCGATGGTCAGCTGCTTGCCCAGCAGGCTGTCGACCGTGCCGGCCGACTCCAGGGCCTTGGCGTCGTAGCGCTTGCCGACCACGTGGTACTTCAGGATGTCGCCGAGCACGGCGGGCTGACCGGCGAGCTCGGCGAACTTGGCGTCACCCAGCTCGGCGAACGCGCCGTCGTAGGGCGCGAACACGGTGATCGCCTTCTGGCTGTTGAGCGTGTCACCGAGGCCGGCCGCGCCGACGGCGGCGACCAGCTTGGTGAGCAGCGGGTTGTTCGACGCGGCGGTGGCGACCGGGTCGGTCACCATGCCGTCCAGCGAGCCCTTGTTCGACGGGTCGCTGGGCACCTGGGCGCAGCCCGGGCCGAACACGTCGGTCGTCTTGGTCACGCCGTCGCCCATGGCCATCGGGGCCGACTCGGTGGTCGTGGCGGCGGCGGCCTCGGTGGTGGTCGTGGCGCTGCTGCCGGACGACGCGGTGTCGGTGCCACCGCAAGCGGCGAGGGAGAGGGTGGCGGCGGCGATGGCGGCGGCGATGGCGAGCTTGCTGTTCCGCACTGGTGATCACTCCTCGGAAGTTTTACCTTTTCGGTAGTCACTAAGGCATTCGATGTGACCGACGATCCGGTTCGCACTTCTTCGGAGTGATCTAGGCGACGGTGAAGAAGATCGAGTGCCAGCCGGTCGCGCCGTCCGGGATCGGGGCGACGCGGGCCTGCGGCTGGGTGGAGCCGGACTTGTCCGTGGCACGTGACTCGACGGTGTGACCGCCGGACGGGAGGTCCAGTTCGACCCGCCACATGCGCCAGGTCGAGTCGTTCACCCCCTCGGAGAGCGTCGTGGTCCGCCACGGGCCGTTGTCGACCCTGACCTCGACCTTCGAGATGCCGGTGGGCTGCGCCCAGGCGACACCGGTGGCCACGACCCGGCCGGACACCGTGGACAGGCCCACGGGGCTGTCGATCCGCGACATCACCTTGATGGGGCCGCGCTCGCCCCAGCCGCGCTCCAGCCAGTAGGCGCGCTTCGCGGCGAACGTGGTCACCTCGATGTCGACCACCCACTTCGTGGCCGAGACGTAGCCGTAGAGCCCGGGGACGACCAGGCGTGCGGGGAAACCGTGCTCCACCGGCAGCGGCTCGCCGTTCATGCCCAGTGCGATCATCGCGCCCCGGTCCTCCTCCATGACCACGTCGAGCGGCGAACCCGCGGTCCAGCCGTCGACGCTCGTGGAGAACAGCTGGTCCGCGCCCGACCGGACACCCGCCTCGCGCAGCACGTCCCGCAGCGGCACGCCGACGAAGTTCGCGGTGGACACGTACGGCCCGCCGACCTCGTTGGACACGCACGTCATGGTGATGGTGCGCTCCACCAGGTCGCGCCGCCGCAGGTCGTCGTAGCGGAGGTTCAGCTCGCGGTCGACCATGCCGTGCACGCGCAGCACCAGGTCCTCGGCACGCATCCGCGGCACGGCCAGGGCGGTGTCGACCCGGTAGAAGTCCTTGTTCGGGGTGATGAACGCGGGCGTGCCCTCGGCGGCGAAGTCCGCGCCCGCGGGGACGGCCGGTGCGGGCGTGGTGGGCTTCAGCTCGCCCACGGCCCGGCGTGACGCCTCGACGTCCACGCGGCCGGCCGCCGCCTGGCCGATCACACCGGCGAGGCCCGCGCCGACCGCCGTGGCCCCGGAGGCGATGAGGAACGTGCGGCGGCTCGGGTTCTCGGAGGTGGGTCGGGACGCTGCGGCGTGCAGCCACCGGAAGACGACGACGCCGACGACCAGGCTCGCGACGGGCGCGAGGACGCCCAGTTGGCCCAGGTCCGGCCGGTACAGCACGGCGGCGACGCCCAGCAGGCCCAGCGCGACGGCGAGCACCGTGCCCGGCAGTGGCGTGCGGCGGGACAGCAGCCCCGCGACCACCGCCGCGACGAGCAGGACCACTCCCATGCCGAGCAGCAGCACGAGCTTGTCGTAGGTGCCGAACGTGCGGACCGCGAAGTCCTTGAGGAAGCTCGGCGTGAAGTCGATCGCGGTGTTGCCCACGGCGTACAGCGGGGAGGCCGACGGTCCGACCACCCCGGCCACGAGGTGTCCGGCGGCGAGGGCGGCGGCCACGCCGAGGATTCCGACGAGGGCGGCGGTCAGGCGGGTCATGGTGGTAATTCGACACCCGCCGCGATCCGGTTCACCGGATCCGTAAGCGCCCGGTAATCGGTGGCCGCGGGCTCAGCGCAGCGCGGCCCGCAACCGGTCCTCCTCGACCGTCCAGTACCCGTGCTCCTGCCCGTCGACCAGGATCACCGGCACCCGGTCGCCGTACTCCGCCCGCAGCTCGCGGTCCGCGTCGACGTCCTGGACGTCCCACGGCACGCCCAGCTCGCCGCAGATCCGCTCCAGCTCGGCCTTGGCCTGCTCGCAGGCGTGGCAGTCGACCCGGCTCATCAAGGTGACGTGGTGGCTCACGGCGTCCAGGCTAGAGGTGGCCCGGCGCCCGGGTGGTTCAGGTCAGGGGCAGGCGCAGCCGGGCGCGCGCCAGCTTGCCGGTGGGCGAGTGCGGCAGCGTGGTGGCGAACTCCACCACGGTCGGCACCTTGAACTTCGCGAGCCGGCCCGCGCAGTGGTCCCGGACCGCGTCCTCGGTGAGGTCCGCGCCCTCGGCGGGCACCACCACGACCTTCACCGACTCGCCGGTCCGCTCGTCCGGCACGCCGACCGCCGCCGCCTCGGCCACCCCGGGCAGCTCGGCCAGCACCTGCTCGACCTCGTGCGGGTAGACGTTGAAGCCGTTGACGATGATCAGGTCACCCGCCCGGTCCACCAGGTGCAGGTCTCCCTCGGCGTCGAGGTAGCCGACGTCGCCCGTGCGGAACCAGCCCTCGGCGTCCGGCCCGTGCGCGCCGTCCGGCCAGTAGCCGCTGAACAGGTTGTCGCCCTTCGCGGAGACCAGCCCGGTGCCCGGCTCGTCCTCGTCCTGGTCCAGCGGTCGGCCGTCGGTGTCGACCAGCCGGATCTGCACGCCCGGCAGCGCGCGCCCCACCGAACCACCCTTGGGCACGCCGCCGGCCAGCGTCGTGGTCAGCACTGGACCGGTCTCGGTCAGCCCGTAGCCCTCGTAGACGGGCAGGCCCACGGCGTCGCGCATGACGTCGAGCAGGCCGGGCGCCAGGGGCGCGGCGCCGGAGGTGAACAGGCGGACCGTGGCCAGGTCCTCGCGGAGCCGGTCGACCGGCTGGGACAGGATCGCGGAGTACATCGGCGGCACGCCGACCAGCGTGGTCACCCGGTGCTCGCGGATCGCGGTCAGCGCCTGGTCCGGGTCGAACCGCTCCAGCAGCACGGCCGTCGCGCCCGCGCCCGCGACCTGGAACAGGCCGGGGCCGAGCCCGTAGACGTGGAACAGCGGCAGCGCGAGCAGCACCCGGTCGCCCGCGGTCACCGGGGCGGGCCGCAGGGACGCGCACTGCGCGACGTTGGCCAGCAGCGCCCGGTGCGACAGCATCGCGCCGCGCGGCGAGCCGGACGTGCCGGAGGTGTAGCCGAGCACGGCCAGGTCCTCGCCCGAGCCGAGCGCGGTGAACTCCTCGCCCGGCTCCAGGGTCGGCGCGGGCAGCACCTCGACGTCCACGTCGCCGGCGTCACCGATGAGCAGCTTCGCGCCGCTGTCGGTCACCAGGCGCTCCAGCTCGCGCGTGGGCTGCCCCGGTCCGGCGGGCACCAGCACGCCGCCCGCCCGCAGCACGCCGAACACCGCGACGCAGAACGCCGGCCCGGTGGGCAGCCGCACGACCACCCGGTCCCCGGGCCGCACGCCCGCACGGGCCAACCGGTGCGCCTCACCGTCCACGGCGGCGTCGAGCTCGGCCCAGGTGCAGCTGTTCGCAGTCGTGACATCCACCAGTGCGGCGTGCTTGGGTCCACGGTGCGCGGAGGCGCGAACCAGGTCGGCGATGTTGCTTGCGGAAGCGGTCAACGTGACCTCCTGGTGAACCACAGCGGACCTCAGCGCAGTCTGTCACGCGCGGGCGGCGTCACGCAGTGCCTCCATCCGCGTGGCGGATTCGAGACCACTTGCCGCTACCTACTACGGAGTAACAACACGTATGCTGCCGGCACGGCGACCCTGTGGAGGTGCCGCGAGCCGATGACCGCACGGGCACGCGAGAACTCCGTCCGAACCACCCGGACGCTCCGCTCGAGGTGGAGCGCGGAAGGGCAGTCCAGCACGATCGAGAGCGTGGAGAGCAACGCGGCCGAGGAGCCGTGGAACCTGGTCCGCGCCGCTCAGGGCGGCGACACGGACGCGTTCGGCGCGCTCTACGACCGGTACGTCGACGTGGTCTACCGGTACGTGCTGTTCCGGGTGGGCGACCGCACGCTCGCGGAGGACGTCACCAGTGAGACGTTCCTCCGGGCGCTGCGCAGCATCGGGTCCATCAGCTACCAGGGCCGCGACGTCGGCGCCTGGTTCGTCACGATCGCGCGGAACATCGTCTTCGACCACGTGAAGTCCAGCCGCTACCGGTTGGAGATCACGACCGCCGAGCTGGCGGACAACCGCGAGGTCGCGGACGGTCCCGAGCAGGAGGTCCTGACCGACGCCACCAACGCGGAGCTGCTCCGCTGTGTCGCTCAACTGGGTGACGACCAGCGGGAATGCATCACCCTGCGGTTCATCCAGGGCTTGTCCGTGGCCGAGACGGCGGCCAGGATGGGCCGCAACGAGGGCGCCATCAAGGCGCTGCAGCACCGAGCGGTGCGCCGGTTGGCCCAACTGCTGCCCACCTGGCTGCGGTGAGGTCACCGTCGCTCCACTCGTGGCTCGCGTAACCCCGGGACCACCCGGTTCGTTGTTCGGGGCAGGATCGCTCGAGACGTGCGGGATGGTTGACCAATCGGGATGGTAGGCAAAGGCATCACGCCACTACGGCGTCACAGGCAGCGCGAGCACTTCGCTCGCGCCGTCGACGCGCATCCCGGGTCGGCTCCGGTCGACGACGAGGAGCTCGCGGACGAGCTGGCGGTCGTGGCGCTGCTGCGGAAAGCCGCAGTCACGACGGGCCCGGACGACGAGGCCAGGGCGCGGATGCGGGCCCGGGTGCTCGGCGCCGCCGCGACGCCCCCGGCGACCAAGCTGGACCTGCCCAAGCAGGAACGCCGCACCGGTGCGCGCGGGCGATTAGCGGTCGCCCTCGCCGCGGCGCTGTGCCTGGTGTTCTCGCTGGCCGGGATGAGCCTGCTGCTCAGCCGGGACGCGCTGCCGGGCGACCCGCTGTACGGCGTCAAGCGCACCGCCGAGTCGGCCTCGCTCGGCCTCACCTTCGACGAGCGGTCGAAGGGCTACAAGCGCCTGGAGTTCGCCGCCGCGCGCGTCACCGAGCTGGAGACGCTCGTCGAGCGGTACCCGGAGCCCGAGGGCGGTCCGCTCGGCGGCTACCTGACCGCGCTGACCGACTTCGACGCCGACGCCGCGGCCGGTTCCCGCGTGCTGACCGCGCTCGGCTCGAACTCGGACCAGCGCGCCCTGGAGGACCTGGGCGACTGGGCCGCGTCCCACGCCACGAGGTTGACCGGGCTGCGCGGGCTGCTGCCCGGGACGGCGGCCGACCGGGCGGGCACGTCGCTGGACCTGGTCGAGCGGATCGCGGAACGGGCGTCCGCGCTGCGCGATCGCATGAACTGCCTCACCGTGACGTCGGGCCAGGTCGACCAGCTCGGTCCGGTGCCCGCCGCGGACGGCTGCCAGGAGCGGCCCGCCGAGCCGGGCACGTCGACGAGCGCCACGCCGACCGCGCCCGGCTCCACCGCCGTCGTGGAGCCCACCACGTCCCGCGACGCACCCGGCACGACCAGCGAACCGGGCAGCGAGTCGCCCGGCACCGCGACCCCGTCCGCGACGCCCGGGCCGACGACCACGACGACCGGTCCGCTGCTCCCGCTGCCGACCCTGACGCTCCCGTCGTTGCCGCTGCCCGGCCTCGGCGGCTGATCGCTACCCTGTCCCCATCGGACGCGGGAGGCGCTGACGTGGTGAAAAGGCGTGGGGTGGAGGGCTCGGCCGAGCGGGAGAGGCGTGCCGCCCTGGCCGGCGAGGCGTCGGCCGAGGCCGCGCTGACGATCGCGCCGTCCGGGAGCGCGCCCACCGACCTCACCGCCGCCGCCTTCTTCGACGTCGACAACACCATGATGATGGGCGCGTCGATCTTCCACTTCGCCCGCGGCCTCGCCGCGCGCAAGTACTTCAAGAACTCCGACCTCGCCGGGTTCGCCTGGCAGCAGATCAAGTTCCGGGTCGGCGGCCGGGAGGACCCGCAGAGCGTCGCGGCGTCGCGCGAGCAGGCGCTGTCGTTCGTGGCCGGCCGGTCGGTGGCCGAACTGGTGTCGCTGGGCGAGGAGATCTACGACGAGCTGATGGCCGACCGGATCTGGGCGGGCACGCAGGCGTTGGCGCAGATGCACCTGGACGCCGGTCAGCGGGTGTGGCTGGTCACGGCCACGCCGGTGGAGCTGGCGCAGATCATCGCCCGGCGGCTGGGCCTGACCGGCGCGCTCGGCACCGTGTCGGAGAACGAGGACGGGATCTACACCGGCCGACTGGTCGGTGACCTGCTGCACGGTCGGGCGAAGGCGCACGCGGTGCGCGCGCTGGCCGCCAAGGAGGGCCTGGACCTGCGGCGGTGCACGGCGTACTCGGACTCGGTGAACGACGTGCCGATGCTGTCGGTGGTCGGCACGGCGGTCGCGGTGAACCCCGACTCGGGCCTGCGCGAGACCGCCCGCAAGCGCGGCTGGGAGATCCGCGACTTCCGCACCGGCCGCAAGGCGGCGAGGATCGGCGTCCCGTCCGTGCTGGGCGCGGGCGCCCTGGCGGGAGTCGTGGCCGCCACCCTCGCCTACCGCCGCCGCGACCGCTGAGCGGGTCCTACCCCAGGAAGACGTTCCGCCGCTGCGTCAGCAGCCGGTACAGGGTCTGCTGGATGGTCTCGCGGACCTGGTCCGTCAGGTTGAACACGAGCATCGGGTCGTCCGCCGCGTGCTCGCCGTGGACGTCGGTCCGGATCGGCTCACCGAACTCGATGTACCACTTCGACGGCAGCGGGATGGCACCGAGCGGGCCCAGGAGCGGGAAGAACGGCGTCACCGGGAAGTAGGGGAACCCGAACAGCCTGGCCAGCGCCTTGATGTCACCGATCTTCGGGTAGATCTCCTCCGCGCCCACGATCGAGCACGGGATGATCGGCACGCCGGTGTTCAACGCCGCCGAGACGAACCCGCCCCGCCCGAACCGCTGGAGCTTGTACCGGTCCTTGAACGGCTTGCCGATGCCCTTGAAGCCCTCCGGCCACACGCCGACCAGCTCGCCGGACCTGAGCAGCCGCTCCGCGTCCGGGTTGCACGCCAGGGTCTGCCCCGACTTGCGGGCCAGCGCACCGAGCACGGGCGTCTTGAACACCAGGTCGGCGCCCAGCATCCGCAGGTGGCGGCGCTCGGGGTGGTCCGCGCGCATCGCGAACGCGGTCATCGTGGCGTCCAGCGGCAACGTGCCGGAGTGGTTGGCGACGATCAGCGCGCCGCCCTCGGCCGGCACGTTGTGCATGCCGATCGTCTCCACCCGGAACCACTTCTCGTACAGCGGCCGGAGCGGCGGCATGAGGACGTTGTCGGTCAGGTCCGGGTCGAAGCCGAACTCGTCCACCTCGTAGTCGCCCTGGATGCGCCGGCGGGCGAACGCCAGTAGCTCGGCCAGGCGCTGCTCCCAGCCCTGCGCCTCCGGTGCGACCTCCGGCGCGGGCTGCTCCGGCATGGGCTCCCCGGACGGCTCGGACGCCTCCGGCGGCAGCACGGCCGCCTGGACCCGGGCCGCGCCGCGCCGTCGTCGAGGGGTCTCCCGGTCCGCACCGTGCAACGGGATCACCCGTGCCTCTGCCACGTGCCCACCTCCTCGGTCCGCCTGCGGCCTAGCGGAGCTTCGCGGCCACGTCGAGCACTCCCCGCTCGACCGAGGCCACCAGCTCCGGGTCGATGAGCGGACGAAGGGCACGCCCGCTCACGTAGTCGTCGAACGCCTGCTGGGTGGTCCACCTCGGGGTGAAGCCGAACTCCTGCTTGAGCAGGGTCGTGTCCACCACCCGACCCCAGTTCAGGAACCTCATCTGGTCCGGTGAGAAGTCCACCAGCCGCGCGCCGCGGAAGAACCGGCCCATCGTCGGCACCGCCGCGCTCGGCACGGGCAGGCTGATCCGGCCCGCGCGGCGGATGGCCTGCGACAGCATCAGCACGCCGTCACCGCCCACGTTGTACACGCCGGGCAGGTCGTGCAGCGCGGCGCGCTCCAGCACGGCCAGCGCGTCCTCGGAGTGCAGCAGCTGCACCCTGGCGTCGTAACCCCACACCGTCGGCACGACGGGCAGGGCGAAGTACCTGGTCAGGACCGTGTCGATGCGGGGCCCGATGAAGTTGGTGAACCGCAGCGCGGTCACGTCCACGTCCGGCCTGCGCCGGGCGAAGCCGCGCACGTACCCCTCGACCTCGACCGCGTCCTTGGCGTACCCGCTGGACGGCAGGTCCTTCGGCCCCATGTCCTCGGTGAACACCGCCGGGTCGCGCGAGCTGGACCCGTAGACGGCGCTGGTCGACTTCACCACCAGCTTGCGCACGTGCGGCGACTTCTGGCACGCGGCCAGCAGCTGCATCGTGCCGATGACGTTCATCTCCTTCATCGCGGTGCGCCCGGCCGGCCCGGCCGGGTTCGCGGTCAGCGAGGCGTGCACGACCGTGTCGACGTGCGCGGTGGCGATGACCTTCGCGATGAGGGGGTTGCGGATGTCGGCGCGCACGAACTCGGCGCGGCCCATCCGGCGGCGCAGGTCGCGCGACGGCGGCTCGGTGTCCACGCCGAGCACGCGTTCGACCTCCGGGTTCGCCGCGAAGCGCGCGGCCAGCTGACCGCCGAGGTAGCGGCTGCAACCGGTGACGAGGACGACCTTGGGCGCCATGCGACTCCCTGTGCGGGTGGTGCGACTCGACGATGCTAACCGGGATCCGGGGCCGCCATCGGCGGTGGAACGGCGTCTTGACGCAGGTCACCAGGGCGTAACGCGGGAATCACCCGGATGGCGGGACGCGCCCGTCCCGCGTGCCTGCCGACGTGGGTCGACGTGCGGGCCGGCGGGCCGGCCGCGCAACGAAGACACCGCCAGTCCCGCGGCCGTTCGCCGGGGACTGGCGGTGTGAGAACCCGAAGGGTTACTTGCCGCGCTTCCTGCGCTGGACCCGGGTCTTGCGCAGCAACTTGCGGTGCTTCTTCTTCGACATGCGCTTGCGGCGCTTCTTGATGACCGAGCCCATGCGGGTTCCTTCACTACTAGACGTTGGTGGTCTCCACGCGCCGGTGGAGACACCCGTCAAGTGGGTGCGCCGACACCAGGCACGAACGGCCTATGAGTTTACCCGGCGGCCGGCACGCGCCCTCACCCGGCGTCGAAGTAGGCGTTGCGCAAGTACTCGTGCACCGCCTTCTCCGGCACCCTGAACGACTTTCCCACGCGCACCGCCGTCAGCTCACCGGAGTGGACCAGGCGGTACACCGTCATCTTCGACACGCGCATCATCAGCGCGACCTCGGCGACCGTCATGAATCTGACTTGACCGAGCGACTTCTCCTCCGCAGGCATGGATCACCGCGTCCTTCGACACGCGTCGTGCCGTCGGCTTCCCCACCGACGGTTCGACACGCACGTGCTCCCCTGAGGGTAACGGGACGGGTGGGACTGGTGCGACGGCCAATGGCGGTATCAGTCCGCCTGGTGGCCGCGTCCCAGCTCCACCGAACGGTCGCGTGCCGCCTCGATGGCCGCCAGCAGCGCCGCGCGCACGCCGTGCTTCTCCAGCTCCCGGATGGCCATGATCGTCGTGCCCGCGGGCGACGTGACGGCCTCGCGGAGGATGACCGGGTGCTGGTCGCCCTCGTTCAGCATGGTGGCCGCGCCGACCGCCGACTGGATGATCAGCCGACCGGCCAGGTCGCGCGGGATGCCGAGCAGGATGCCCGCGTCGATCATGGCCTCGACCAGGTAGAAGAAGTACGCGGGGCCGGATCCGGACAGCGCGGTGACGGCGTCCTGCTGGTTCTCCGGGACGCGCGCGACCTTGCCGACCGTGGCCAGCAGCTCCTCGACCAGGTTCAGGTGCTCGTCGGTGGCGTAGCGACCGGCCGAGATGGCGCTCATCGCCTCCCCCACGAGCATCGGGGTGTTGGGCATGACGCGGACGACGGGCGTGCTGTCGGGCAGCCTGCGCTCGTACAGCGACGTCGGCAGGCCCGCGCACAGCGACACGACCAGCGTGCCCGGCTTGAGGACGGGGGCGAGCTCGTCGAGCAGCGGTTCGATGTCCTGCGGCTTGACCGCGACGACGAGGACGTCGGCCCGCTGGGCGGCGCCGGGCACGTCGAGCCCCTCCACCCCGTACCGCTGCGTCAGCGCGGCGGCGCGTTCCGGGTGCTTCTCGGTGAACAGCAACTCGTCGGCCTTGCGGCCCCCCTGGAGCAGCCCGGACAGCAGGGCTTCACCGATCTTGCCAGCCCCCAGCACGGCGATGGTCGTCATGCGCCAAGCCTGCCATGCGCCCCCGACACCCCGACCCGCGCGTGTCCAACCCCCAGGACACGCGTGTCCAACCCCCGGGACGCGAGAGTCCTACGTTCGCGTCGCGAGAGTCCTACGCCCGGAACACGTGAGTTGAACGCTCAGGTCAGCCGGCGGGCGTCAGGGCCAGCTGCCGGGCCTGGCACACCAGCCGCCCGGCGGAGTCGATCACCACGGCGTCCTCGTCGAACCACTGCCCGTGCACCGCGCTGCACGACACCCGCACGCGCAGCCACCCCGGCGCCGGGTTCGCCCGCAGCAACGCCGTCAGCTGCACCGTCGGGGACCACCCGAACCGGCCCAGGTTGAACGTCACCGGCATCGACACGTCCCCCGCGATCAGCGCGAAGTACGGGTCCGGCCGCTCACCCAGCGGGCGCACCCACAGCCGCAGCACCAACGGGTCGCCCACGCGGCCGCTCAGGAACCCGGCGCCCTCCTGGTCCAGCCGTACGTCGCACACCGTGCCGAGCTTGTACACCCCGCCCGAGCCCATGGCGGCCAGGTCGATCGCGTCGGCGGGCGGCGCGGCGGGCATCTCCGGCAGGTCCGCGTAGTCGGGCGCGGCCGCGGGCATCCGCCCGACCGTCACCACCGCCTCCACGCAACTGCGCCCGCGCTGCTCCAACGTCGACGTCACGACGGTCGCCGTCCGCCCTGCCTTGCGCACGTGCGTCCGCACCAGCACCGGCCCCACCTCCGGCGCGCGCAGGAACTGCGCGCTCACCGCCAGCGGCGCCAGGTCGTCCACCCCCGGCACGGCCGATCGCGCGCAGTCCACCGCCGCCCGCGAGACCAGGGCCAGCAGGAACCCGCCGTGCGGCTTGGGGCCGACGGTCCACTCGGCGGGCAGGGACGCGGTGTACGTGCCGTCGCCGAGGGGGCGGACCGCACTGGCTACCGAGAACGACACAGGGCTCCTCACGAGCGGCTCACCAGCGAGCGCAGGAAGAACGCGACGTTGGCCGGTCGTTCGGCGAGCCGGCGCATCAGGTACCCGTACCACTGCCCGCCGAACGGCACGTAGACGCGCACGACGTGCCCCTCGGCGGCGAGGTGCCGCTGCTCACCGGGGCGGACGCCGTAGAGCATCTGGAACTCGAAGTCCTCGACCGACCGGCCGTACCAGCGGGCGCGTTCCCCGATGATCTCGATCAGGCGCGGGTCGTGGGTGGCGAACATCGGGTAACCGGAGCCGGCCAGCAGGACGTTGGCGCAGCGCACGTAGTTGAGGTCGACCTCGTGCGGGTCGACGTGGGCCACCGACGGCGGTTCGGCGTACGCGCCCTTGCACAGCCGCACGCGCGTGCCCGCGAGTTCGCGGACGTCGTCCAGGGTGCGGCGCAGGTACGCCTGGAGCACCGCCCCGACCGACGGCCAGTGGCGGCGCAGCTCGGCCAGGACGCGCAGCGTGGCGTCGGTGGTGGTGTGGTCCTCCATGTCGAGCGTGACCGTGGTGCCGGCCTGCTCGGCCGCCGCGCAGACCCGGGAGGCGTTGTCCAGCGCGAGCGTCTCGCCCAGGGCCAGGCCCACGGCGGACAGCTTCACGCTGACCTCGGCGTCCGCGGCCAGGCCGACGTCGTGCAGCTGGTCGAGCAGCTCCAGGTACGCGCGCACGGTCCGTTCGGCGGTGGGGCGGTCGGTGGTGTCCTCGCCCAGGTAGTCCAGGGTGACGCGCAGGCCGTCGCCGACCAGCGCGCCGGCCGCGTCGACCGCGTCGGCGGTGGTCTCGCCCGCCACGAACCGGCGCACCACGTCGCGGCTGACGGGCGCGGTCGCGACGACCCGGCGCACCGCGTCGTTGCCCGCGGCGGCGAGGATCGACGTGCGCAACGGGTTCACGATCAAGACCCTAGCCGCTGACCGGCGCGGGAGCGGGCGTCGGTCGGCGGCCGGACGTCCTGAGCGTTGAATTCAGGGGTCACGAGCGTAGGACTCTCGCGTCCTGGACGTAGGACTCTCGCGGTCCGGGGTGGGACGCGCGCGGAGGTCAGAGGTGCAGGCGGGCGTAGAGGAGGGACTCGGCCAGCAGCTCGGTGCGCTCCGCGGCGGTGCGGGCGCGGCGGGTGTTGACCTCCAGCACGACCTGGCCGGTGAAGCCCGTGCGGGTCAGGTGGGCCAGCAGCTCGGCGCACGGCTGCGTGCCGCGACCGGGCACCAGGTGCTCGTCCTTCGGCAGGCCGGAGCCGTCGGCCAGGTGCACGTGGGTCAGCCCGTCGCCCATGCGCTTGGCCATCTCCATGGCGTCCGTGTGCGCGGCGGAGGCGTGCGACAGGTCCAGCGTGTAGTTGCGGTGACCGACGTCGGTCGGGTCGATCGACGGCCGGAACGCGGTGACCTGCACCGACCGGCCGCGACCGAGGGCCCGGCGCACCGGGAACATGTTCTCCACCGCGATCGCGACACCGCTGGAGTCCTCCAACGAGGCGACCAGCTCGGCGAACCCGTCCGCGTACCGGCGCTGCCACACGAACGGCGGGTGCAGCACGACGGTCCGCGCGCCCAGCTCACCGGCCGCCTGCACGCTGCGCCGCAGCCGCTCGGCCGGGTCCGGGGACCACACGCGCTGGCTGATCAGCAGGCACGGCGCGTGCACGGCCAGCACCGGCACCCCGGTGCGGTTCGAGAGCCGCTCCAACGCCCGCACGTCCTGGCTCACCGGGTCGGCCCAGACCATGACCTCGACGCCGTCGTAGCCCAGCTCGGACGCCGCCTCGAACGCCGCGCCCGCGGGTTGCGGCCACACGGCCGCGGTGGACAGGCCTACCGGGATCAAGACTGCACCAGCAGCATCGCCGCGGGCGACACCGTCACGATCAACCCGACGAGCACGGCGAGCACGGTGGTCTGGAGGTCGTCCGCGCGGCGGATCTTGCGGACCATCATCACCAGGCCGACCGTCACCGCCAGCGCCACCACCAGCGCGGCGGGCGCGGCCGTGCGCCACAGGAAGTTGAAGCCGAGCCACAGGGCCGCGCCGCCGATCACGCCGACGGCGAGCTGGCCGATCATGACCAGCCACTCCTTGCCGGCCGAGCGGTCGGCGGGGCGGTCCTCGTCGTCGTCCTCGTCGATGTCGGCCAGCCCGGCCGGCTCGTCGTCCAGGTCGCGGCGCTGGTAGTCACGGCTCGGGTAGTCGTCGTCCCCGTCTTCCTCGTCGAGGTCGACGTACGGGTGGAACGCGGTGCTCTCCTGCTCGACGACCTCTTCCGGCTCGTCGTCGCCGAACCAGTCCTCGGGGGTCTGGTCGGGCAGCGGCTCGGGCAGCCTCACCGGCGCGGGCGGCACGATCAGCACCGACTCGGTCGGCAACGACTCCAGCGGCACGTTCGGCGTGAGCTTGTCCGCGATGCGCGGCATCACCTCGGTCACCGGCTCCCGCGCGGGTGGGGCCATCCCGGGGGGCTTGACCACCGGCGGCTTCACGACCGGCGGCGCACCGGGCGGCGGCACGGGCCGCACCAGGTTCGAGCGCGACGGCTCCGACTTGACCGGCGGTTTCGGCGGCGCGGAGCGAGCCGGGTCGACCTGGTAGTCGGCCACGACGGGCGGCACGACCCGGGTCTCCTCGGCCGGGTCGACCTCGGGCGCGCGTCTGCGACCGGACTCGGCCTTCTTCGGCGGTTCGAGCCGGGACGCGGGCGGCTCCGGGCGCGACAGCTCCGACCTCGACAGGTCCGAGCGCGAGAGGTCCGACCTCGACAGGTCGGAGCGGGACAGGTCGGAGCGCGAGTGCGGCTCGGCCCGCGGCGGCAGCGGCGGCTCGGGCCGGGCGACGGGCGGCTCCGGCCGGACCGGCGGCTGGTAGGTGGTGCGCTCGGCCTCCGGTGCCCGCGTGCGCTGCGGCAACGGGTGCGCCGGCGGCGCGGCGGGCGGCTCGGGCTCGTCGCGGACCGGCAGCAGCCGGCCGCTGTCGGAGTTGACCCGGTCGATGATGGCCTGCGGAGCGGTGTCCGAGGCTTCTTCGGCCCGGCGGCGTCGCCGACGCGGCGTCACCTCGCCGGAGCCCGCGCCGTACTGGGCGAGCAACTCCGCGACGGTGCGCTGGGTCTGCTCCGACTCGCTCTCTCGACTCATCAACTCCACCGTGCCCCGTGGCGGCCAGTCCGTCCAGTGTCACCCGACCGGCGGGTGCGGTCCGGCGGGGTGTCCAGGTCCGAGCCATTAGTGTGGTCCAGCCGACGCAGGATGACACCTTCCCGCAGGGCCCAGGGACAAATCTCCAGCTCGCCGAGTGACAGGGCTCGCATGGTGGCCTCCGCCACCAGCGCACCCGCCACGAGCTGGTGAGCGCGCCCGGCGCTCACCCCTTCGAGCTCGGCCAGGTCGGCCGCCGGCATCCGCGTGATGAACGCGATGAGCTGCCGCAGGCCGGAGTCGGTCAGCACGCGTCGCGCGCGCGGACCGGCCGACGATGGAGCGGCGCCGGTCAGCCGGGCCAGCGTCCGGAACGTCTTCGAGGTCGCAACCACCCGATCGGGGTCACCCACCCGACGGATCTTCTTCGCGACCGGTGACAGCTGCTCGGTCAGCCACTCGGCGGTCCCGTCCACCTCGGCCCGGCTCGGCGGGTCGTTGCGGAACCGGGTCCGGGTCAGCCTGCCCGCGCCCAGCGGCACCGAGAACGCCTCTTCCGGCTCCTCGTCCACGCCGACCGCCAGCTCCAGCGACCCGCCGCCGATGTCCAGGCACAGCAGCCGGCCGGCGGACCAGCCGTACCAGCGGCGGGCGGCGAGGAACGTGTACCGCGCCTCGTCCTCGCCGGTCAGCACCTGCAGCTCGACGCCGGTCTCGGCGCGCACCCGGTCCAGCACCTCGGCCGAGTTGCCCGCCTCGCGCACGGCGGAGGTGGCGAACGCCATCAGGTCCTCGCAGCCCAGCCGCTCCGCCGCGGCCTTGGCCGCGGCGACCGCGCGCACGAGCTGGTCGGCCCCCTCGCGCCGGAGCAGCCCGGAGCCGTCCATCTGCTCCGCGAGGCGCAGCACGGACTTCTCCGAACTCATCGGCGTCGGGTGGGCACCACGATGAGCGTCCACCACCAAGAGGTGGACGGTGTTCGACCCGACATCAAGCACCCCTAGGCGCACGCGGTGCACCGTACCTGGTCGGGATGATCAGGATTCGAACTTGTATCCCAGTCCGCGCACGGTGACCAGGTGGCGGGGTGCCGCCGGGTCGGGCTCGATCTTCGACCGCAGGCGTTTGACGTGCACGTCCAGGGTCTTCGTGTCGCCCACGTAGTCCGCGCCCCACACCCGGTCGATCAGCTGACCCCGGGTCAACACCCGGCCGACGTTGCGCAGCAGGTACTCCAGGAGGTCGAACTCCTTGAGCGGGAGGCTCACCTCGACGCCGTCCACGGTCACCACGTGCCGCTCGACGTCCATCCGCACCGGTCCCGCCTCCAGGGCCTGCGGCAACAGCTCCTCGGACTCGCCGCCGCGGCGCAGCACGGCGCGGATGCGGGCGATCAGCTCACGCGCCGAGTACGGCTTGGTGACGTAGTCGTCCGCGCCCAGCTCCAGGCCGACGACCTTGTCGATCTCGCTGTCCCGCGCGGTCACCATGATCACCGGCACGGCGGACCGGGCGCGCAGCTGCTTGCACACGTCGGTGCCGCTCATCCCGGGCAGCATGAGGTCGAGCAGGACGATGTCGGCGCCGTTGCGGTCGAACTCCTCCAGCGCCTCCTGGCCGGTGGCCGCGAGCGCCGCGGTGAAGCCCTCCTTGCGCAGCAGGAAGGCCAGCGGGTCGGCGAAGGACTCCTCGTCCTCCACGATGAGCACCCTGGTCACAGCTCTCCTCCGTGGTTGCCGCCCGTGCCGGTCGGCACGGGTCGAGCGAGCTCCTGCTGGGGCAGGTCCTGGGTCGGCCCGTCCTCGTCGGGGTGGGCCGGGATCCGCAGGGTGAACGTGGAGCCGGTGCCCGGCAGGCTCCACAGCTTCACCTCACCGCCGTGGTTGTTGGCGACGTGCTTGACGATGGCCAGGCCGAGGCCGGTGCCGCCGGTGGCGCGGGAGCGGGCCTTGTCGACCCGGTAGAAGCGCTCGAACACGCGGGTCTGCTGGTCCTCCGCGATGCCGATGCCGCGGTCGGTGACGGCGATCTCGACGAACCCGTCGACGAGCTTGCGGCTGACCGACACCGGGCTGCCCGGCGGCGAGTACGCGACCGCGTTCTCCAGCAGGTTGCTCAGCGCCGTGACCAGCAACGTCCGGTCGCCCTCGACCTCCAGGCCGCTCGGCTCGTCGGTCGCGACCTCGATGCCCGCGGACTCGGCGGCCAGCCTGGAGCGGCCCATCGCCTCGTCGATGACGACGTCGACGTCGACCCGGCCGAGCTCGGGCAGCTTCTCCGCGCCCTGCAACCGCGACAGCGCGATCAGCTCCGTGACCAGCGTGCCCAGCCGGGTGGCCTCCTGCATGATCTTGGCGCTGAACCGGCGGACCTGCTCCCGGTCGTCCACCGCGTCCAGCACCGCCTCGGCCAGCAGCGCGAGCGCGCCGACCGGTGTCTTGAGCTCGTGGCTGACGTTGGCCACGAAGTCGCGCCGGGTCGCCTCCAGCCGCACCGACTCCGACTCGTCGGTCGCGTCGACCACGACGAAGCCGTCGACGAGCACCTTGACCGCGGCGTGCACCGCCTGCGGCTGGCGGCCCTTGATGACCTCCAGCGACGACAGGTCGACCGGCACCACGCCGCCGCCCTGGCGGGCCATCTCGGCGGCACGCCTGGCCCGGTCGTCCACCCGGTTGTTGCGCACCACGCCCAGCTCCTCGGCGCGGGCGTTGTGCAGCACCACGTCACCGAAGCCGTTGAGCACGACGATGCCGTCGGGCGAGCTGTGGACGACCATGGCCATCAGGTCCGCGACGGTGAGCCCCTTGGGGCGGGTGTCGCGGGCGCGGGCGGTGGTCCGTCCGGCGAGGAACGCACCTCCGCCGATCAGCAGAGCGCCGATCGTCAGGACGAGGTAACCCGTTGCGGTCACGAGCGCATCGTAAGCAGGTCAGGGCGGGTGCGGCCTAGCCCCGGAACGTGGTTCGTGACTCCCGTGACACCGTCCGGGACGGATGTTCTCCCGGCGGTCGACCGCCGTTCACCCAATCGTGTCCAAACGGGTCAGGTCCTGTTCGGACAGGTGCAGATCGGCGGACGCCAGGTTCTCTTCCAGGTGACCAACGGAGGACGTGCCGGGGATGAGGAGCACGTTCGGCGCGCGGTGCAGCAGCCAGGCGAGGGCGACCTGGCGGTGGGTCGCGCCGTGCCGCGCCGCGACCTCCTCCAGCGCCTCGTGCTGCACCGGCGTGAACCCGCCCAGCGGGAAGAACGGCACGTAGGCGATGCCCTCGGCGGTGGTGCGGTCGAGCAGCTCCTCGTCGTCCCGCGCGGTGACGTTGTAGAGGTTCTGCACGCACACCACGGGCGCGATCGCCAGCGCCTGGTCGAGGTGCCGCCCGCCGGCGTTGCTCACGCCGAGGTCGCGGATCAGGCCCTGCTCGCGCAGCTCCGCCAGCACGGTGAACGGCTCCTCGACCGACTCCGGGTCGTGCTCGCCGCCGACCCGGAGGTTGACCACGTCCAGCCGCTCCACGCCCAGCCGGCGCAGGTTGTCGTGCACCGCTTCACGCAGCTGCCGCGGTTCGCGCGCGGGCACCCAACCGCCGTCCGGGGACCGCTCGTAACCGACCTTCGTGACGATGGTCAGCCCTTCCGGGTACGGGTGCAGCGCGGCCTTGATCAGCTCGTTGACGACGTGCGGGCCGTAGTAGTCGCTGGTGTCGATGTGGTCCACGCCCAGCTCGACGACGCGGCGGAGCACCGCCTTGGCGTTCTCCGGGTCGGCGGGCGGGCCGAAGGCGTGGTGGCCGGCGAGTTGCATGGCGCCGTAACCGACGCGGTTGAGGTTCAGCACGTGGTCCACGATCGCCCTCCGCGATCGGAGCCGCCGGGATTGGCAGGTTGCTGCCATGCTCGTGGGCATGCACGCGGTGACGGTGGTGCGGGGCGAGGCGGAGTTGTACGAGCGGACGGCGCACCTGATCGCCGGGACCACGCGCGAGTTCTCGTGCGCGGCGAACACGATGCGCACGTGGATGGCCGCCCGCCCGAGCCACGGCATACCCTGGCGCACGCCGGGCGTGCGGGTGCGCAAGCTGTTCCGGCTCAGCGCCATGCTCGACCCGGAGTGCGCCGACCACGCGCGGCTGCTGGCCGACCACGGCGCGGAGGTGCGGGTCAGCGCCTCCGAGGTGAACGAGACGATCCTGCTGGACGGCCGGGTGGTGATCCTGGCGGGCGACGAGTCGCACGGCGCGCGCAGCTACAGCGTGGTCACGCAGCCCGAGGTGGTGCACGGGGTCACGTCGCTGTTCGAGGCGACGTGGCGGGCGGGCACCGAGCTGGCCGTGCACGAGGCGGAGACGGCCGAGCTGCGGTCGTTCGCGCCCGGCCTGCTGGACGCGTTGAACGAGGGCTGGACGGACGAGACGGCGGCACGCGCGCTGGGTGTGTCCCTGCGCACGTACCGCCGTCGCGTGGCCGAGCTGATGACCGCCCTGGGCGCGTCGTCCCGCTTCCAGGCCGGCGCGCGTGCCCGCGAGCTGGGCCTGGTCTAGCGGTGGCGCCTAGCGGCCCTGGTTGGCGACGGCCTTGATCGCGTCGGCCGCCGCGTCCGGGTCGAGGTACTCGCCGCCCGGCTTGAGCGGGCGCAGCTCCTCGTCCAGGTCGTAGCGCAGCGGGATGCCGGTGGGGATGTTCAGGCCCGCGATGTCCTCGTCGGAGATGCCGTCGAGGTGCTTGACCAGGGCGCGCAGCGAGTTGCCGTGCGCGGCGACGAGGACCGTGCGGCCCGTGCGCAGGTCCGGCACGATCGCGGACTCCCAGTACGGGATCATCCGCTTGACCACGTCCAGCAGGCACTCGGTGAGCGGCAGGTCGGGGCCGAGGTCGGCGTAGCGCGGGTCGCTGTCCTGGCTGAACTCGGTGCCGGGCTCGATCGGCGGCGGCGGGGTGTCGTAGGAGCGGCGCCAGAGCATGAACTGCTCCTCGCCGAACTCCTCCAGCGTCTGCTTCTTGTTCTTGCCCTGGAGCGCGCCGTAGTGGCGCTCGTTGAGCCGCCAGTCCCGGCGGACCGGGATCCAGTGCCGGTCGGCCGCGTCGAGGGCGAGGTTGGCGGTGCCGATGGCCCGCCGCAGCAGCGACGTGTGCACCACCTCGGGCAGGACGCCCGCCTCGCGCAGCAGCACGCCGCCGCGCTTCGCCTCGTTCACGCCCTTCTCCGACAGGGGGACGTCCACCCAGCCGGTGAACAGGTTCTCCGCGTTCCACACGCTCTCGCCGTGGCGGAGCAGCACCAGGGTTCCGACAGCCATGGGCGTCAGCCTGCCAGATGGACCGGCCCGGCTCACGCCGGTGGTCAGTGTGATCTTTATCGGTGCAGCGACCGGGGCCGGGTCGGGCCGCGGTGGGCCCGACCCGAAGCCGGATCAGCCGCCCAGGTTGCCCAGGCCGCCGCCGCCACCCAGGCCGCCGACGCCGCTGCCGCCCGCCAAGCCGCCGCCCAGGCCACTGACGACCTGGTTCACGATGTAAGTCACCGGGCCGAGGCCGGGCAGCGCCTTCGTCGCGGACGTGCCGGCGACCGGCAGCGACGGCGAGGCGTTGGCAGCCGGCGAGGCGAGCAGGATGACGGCTGTGACGCCGGCCGCGGCGGCCAGCTTCCCAAGGATGCGCATGCGCGAGTTCTCCGATGTGTGGATTCCGATTTGCACCCGACATGGTTGTGGAGGGTGATCGGTCCGGCTCGGTGAGTAGCCGGGTTCAACACCATCAGGTGACGCGGCGCGGTCGAACCCCGGCAACGGGCTCGCTGCCGGGGTTCGACGGGGGTCGGGTCAGGCGGACGCCTCGCGCGCCCGCAGGTCCTTGCGCAGGATCTTGCCCGCGGCCGACTTCGGGATCGCCTCGATGAACTCCACCACCCGCACCTTCTTGTGCGGCGCCACCTGGGAGGCCACGAACTCCATCACGCCGGACTCGTCCAGCGCCGCCCCCGGTTGGCGGACGACGAAGGCCTTCGGGACCTCCTCGCCCTCCGCGTCGCGCACGCCGACCACGGCGGCGTCAGCGATCTCCGGGTGCGTCAGCAGCAACGCCTCCAGCTCGGCCGGCGGCACCTGGTAGCCCTTGTACTTGATCAGCTCCTTGACCCGGTCGACGATGCTGACCAGGCCCTGCTCGTCGATCACGGCCACGTCGCCGGTGTGCAGCCAGCCGTCCGCGTCGAGGGTGGCGGCGGTCGCCTCGGGGTTGTTCAGGTACCCCTTCATGACGTTCGGCCCGCGGCACCACAGCTCGCCGCGCTCACCCACGCCGACGTCCTCGCCGGTGGCCGGGTCGACGAAGCGGCACTCCATGTTCGGCGCGATCACGCCGACCGTGCCCACGGAGATGTCGTCGCGGCTGTCCGGGATCGCGTGGCTGACCGGGCTCATCTCGGTCATCCCGTAGCCCTGCGAGACCCGGCACCCCAGCCGCTTGGCGACGGCCGCGGCCAGGTCGACGTCCAGCGGCGCGGCGCCGGAGAAGATGCCCTCGACGCCGGACAGGTCGTACTGGTCGACCAGCGGGTGCTTCGCCAGCGCCACCGCGACCGGCGGCGCGATGTAGACGCGGTCGGTCCGGTGGTCCTGCATGACCCGCAGGAACTCCGGCAGGTCGAACTTCGGCAGCGTCACCACGGTCCCGCCGACGTGCAGGCCGTTGTTCATCAGCACCTGCATGCCGTAGATGTGGAAGAACGGCAGCACGGCGAGGATCTTCGTCCCGCCGTTGACGTTGAGCAGCGGCCCGCACTGGACGATGTTGGCCACCAGGTTGCGGTGCGTCAGCATCACGCCCTTGGCCCGGCCCGTCGTCCCGGACGAGTACGGCAGCACGGCCACGTCCTCGGCCGGGTCCACCACCACCTCCGGCACCGGGTCGGAGTTGGCCAGCAGCGACGACAGGCTGGGGTAGCCCTCGGCGGCGTCGAGCACCACCACGTCGGAGATGCCCGCCTTCTCCGCGCCGGGTGCGGCGTTGGGCAGCAGCACGGACACCGTGAACAGCATCTTCGCGCCCGCGTCCGCCAGCTGGTGCGCGACCTCGTCCGCCGTGTACAGGGCGTTGATGGTGGTCGCGGTGGCGCCCGCCCGCAGGATGCCGTGGAACACGACGGCGTAGTACGGGGTGTTCGGGCTGAGGATGCCGACGACGTCTCCCTTGCCGATCCCCCTGGCGGCCAGCGCGGCGGCCAGCCGGTCGATCGCCCCGGCCAGTTGGCGGTACGTCAGCGACGCGCCCGAGGTGCCGTCGACCAGGGCCACCCGGTCGGCGCGCTCACCGAGGTCGGCGAACAGCAACTCGTGCAGCGAGACGTCCGGGACCACGACGTCGGGGAACGGACTGCGGAAGATCATGCGGCTGCCTCATTCATCCTGGGGGCCGGGATCCCGTCATCGTGAGTCAAGCCACATCCCTGGTCAAGGCGCTCGCCCCACCCGCTACGGCGTTACTTAACTCGGCTAATAACACTCGAACGGAGTAGCGGCACCCCTTGTGGGGATCACCGGCGATCTGCCAAGTTGGCAGGGCCTCCGCGGGCCGGCTCCACGCACTCGGACGACCCGCGCGGCACCACCGCGGTTCGCCATCCCCCCGTCGGACCGCGGCCCGCTCGGACCCTGGGCTCCCCCCGCCCGGATCCACTTCAGCGGGGACTGACGCGGGGCGGCTTGACTCGCGACTCCCCCTCTCTCCCAAGCCGCCCCGCGCTCCGCGCGTGTCAGTCCCGACCGGCGCTACGGCGTGCTCGACGAGGGCGCCGGCGCCGGGGCCACGACCCTGCGGCGACGCCGCCACCACAGGTAGCCGAAGGTGGGCAGGCCGAGCACCACCGCGAACGGCAGCACGCCGCCCAGCACCACCAGCAACCAGCCGAACGCGCCGACCAGCGCGTCCCAGCCGCCGGCGAGCGCGCTGAGGAAGTTCTTCTCCTCCGGCACGGCCGCGGGCGCACCGGTCTCCGAGATGGCGATGGTCAACGTCGACATGGCGGTCTGGCCCTTGAGCGTCTCGTACCGGCGCTGCAACGACTCCAGCTCCGACTGCCGCTTGGTCAGCTCGGCCTCGATGTCGGTGATCTCCGAGGTGCTGGTGGCGCGGTCCAGCAGCCCGCGCACCCGTTCCACGCTGGCCCGCTGGTTCGCCAGCCTGGCCTCGACGTCGACGACCTGCTCGGTCACGTCCTCGGTCTGCAGCTCGCGCCGGGTGACCTCGACGCCGTCCAGCCTGCCGATCGCGGCCAGCACCGGGTCCAGCCGGTCGCCGGGCACCTTCAGCGTCACCGACGCCCGGTCGGGCTGCGACCTCTCCTGCGCCGAGTACCCGCCCTCCGCGACGACCAGGTCCTTCACCTCGCCCAGCGCCGCGGTCGCGTCCGGGGCGCGCAGGTCGACCGCCGCGCTCCGCACCAGCTGCCGCTCCGGCAACGCCGACGTGGCCGCCCGCTCACCCGACTTCCCCTGCGCCTGGCTCTCGGAGTCCTGCTTCGGCGAGCCGCCCACCTGCGCGTTCTCCGGCGCGACCGCGGCCATGTCGGTCCCCGAGCCGGACGTGTTCGCCGCGCACCCGGCCAACGCCACCACCGCCATCGCGGCGAACGCCAACCCCACCCGTCTGCCCATGTGACCCTCCCTGGTCGGTCACCGGTGGGACGGGCCGCGGGCTCACGCCCGTTGCGCGGGTGCGATCACGATTCGGACACCAGGTGCCGGAACGCCTGGAGGTTGGCCAGCGACTCGCCGCGCGACACCCGCCAGTCCCACTCGCGCTGGATGGCCCCGGCGAACCCGATCTCCAGCAGCGTGTTGAAGTCGCCGTCGGCGGCCTCGACCACCTGCCCGAGCACGCGGTCCAGCTCGTCGGGCGTCACGGCGTGCGGCGCGATCCGGCCGACCAGGTAGATGTCACCGGTCGTGTCGATCGTGTAGTGCACGCCGTACAGCTTGGCGTTGCGCCGCAGCAGGAACCGGTAGACGTCCTCGTGCGCCTCGTCCGGCCGGCGGCACACGAACGCCTCCACCACCAGCGCGTGCCTGCCGACCACCAGCCAGCAGTTCGTCTGGAGCTTCTTGGTGCCGGGCAGGGTCACGAAGAACCGGCCCGGCTCCTTGCGCTCGTAGCTCAGCTCGCGCTCGTCCAAGGTGGACCGGATGACGTCGTCCAGGTTCAAGCGAAGACCTCCTCGCGGAACACGTCCCGTGCTTGGGCGTACCCGGCGAGCAGTGAATCAGTCGTCCGGTCCCAGGAGAACCGGCGGGCGTGGCCGACGGCGTGGCTGGCCAGCTCCTCCCGGCGGGCGGGGCGCAGCGCGATGTCCGACAGCACCCGGGCCCACGACCCGGGTTCGTGGTCGTCCACCAAGGCACCGGACACCCCGTCCCGGACCGCCACCGGCAACCCGCCCACGGCCGCGGCGACGACCGGGGTGCCGCACGCCTGCGCCTCCAGCGCCACCAGCCCGAACGACTCGTTGTAGCTGGGCACGGTCACCACGTCGGCGGCCCGGTAGACCTGCGCCAACGCCGCCCCGCCCTGCGGCGGCAGGAACCGCACCACGTCCGGGATCTGCAGTTCGGCGGCCAGCCGGACCAGCTCCTCGGGCGTCTTCATGCCCGACCCCGACGGCCCGCCCACGACCAGCACCACCAGCCGCGACCGCAGGCCCGGATCACGGGCCACCATCTCGGCCGCGGCGCGCAGCAGCACGTCCGGCGCCTTCAACGGCTGGATGCGACCCACGAACGCCAGCACGACGGACTCCGGCCGCAGCCCCAACGCCGCCCGCGCCGCGTCCCGGTCACCGGGCGTGAACCGCTCCAGGTCCACCCCGGGCGGCACGACCAGCACCTTCGTCGGGTCCGCGTCGTACAGCTTGACCAGCTCGGCGGCCTCGACGTCGGTGTTCGCGACCAGCCGGTCCGCCTCCGCGACCACCTGCTCCTCACCGATGACCCGCATCCGCGGCTCCGGCGTGTCGTCCGCGGCCAGCGCCAGGTTCTTCACCTTGGCCAACGTGTGCGCCGTGTGCACCAACGGCACCGCCCACCGCTCCCGCGCCAACCAGCCGACCTGCCCGGACAGCCAGTAGTGCGAGTGCACCACGTCGTAGTACCCCGGCTCGTGCCGCGCCTCGGCCCGCAGCACGCCCGCCGTGAACGCGCACAGCTGACCGGGCAGCTCCTCCTTGCCCAACCCCTCGAACGGCCCCGCCACCACGTGCCGCACCGTCACGCCCGGTGCCAGCTCCGCGACCGGCGGCAACTCCGACGACGTGGCCCGCGTGAAGATCTCCACCGCGATGCCGCGCTGGGCCATCCGCGTCGCGGTCTGCACGATGTAGACGTTCATGCCGCCCGCGTCGCCCGTGCCGGGCTGCTCCAGCGGCGAGGTGTGCACCGACAGCACCGCGACCCGCTTCACCGGGAGACCTCCGCGACGAACCCGGCCAGGTCGGCGGCGAACCGCTCGGGCCGTTCCAGGAAGGGCGCGTGTCCGGTGCGGTCGTAGCGGCGCAAGTCGGCTCCGGGGATCAGGGCCGCCGCGTACTCACCGGCAGCCGGGTCGACCACCTCGTCGGCGGTGCCGTGCACCACCAGTGTCGGCTTGTCGACCGCTTTCAGCACAACAGCGCTGTCCACGTCACGCCGGAACATCTCCCGACGTACCCGCGGCGGGACGCGCAGGGCCGTTCCCAGCAGCCGTTGCACCTGCTCACCCGACAGGCCGGCGGCCTGGGCGCACCAGAACTCGGTCAACGCGGGCACCGCCACCGCCGGGTCGTCCGACAACGCGGCGGGCAGCGCGTCGCGCATCAACCGCCCCGTGGCCCCACCTGCCCGATCCCGCCCGATCTCGGTGATGGCGTCGACCAGCACCACCCCGTTCACCTGCGAAGTCCCGTGCAGCCGCAGGTAGTCGGTGATGACCAGACCGCCGTAGGACCACCCCACGACCACCACGGGCCTGCCGACGTGGTCGAGCACGGCCTTCAGATCAGCCGCCCAGCACTCCGAGTCGCGGTAACCACCCTCCGTCACCTCGGAGCTGCCGTGACCACGCAGGTCCAGCGCGTACGAACGCAGGGACGGATCGGGCGACCACACCTCCCCCGACTGGGCCCACCCGTGCACCAGCACGACGGCGGGCGCGTCCTGCGGGCCGGACTCACGGACCGACAGCCGGACGCCCTCGGCGTCGAGGAGAGTGTTCTGCACGACCTACGACAACGCGCAGGCCGTCACTTCGCTTCCCGATGCAAGCGGATTTCCGCCCTCACCCCACCCCCAACGGCCCCGCCACCACCCGCCAAGGCCCGATTTGACATGGGTTCGGGTGCCTTAGGCTGGTCGAAGCCGGCAGGCCCAGCGGGACGCTTTACCCCGCTGGGCCTGCC